>JAVHPR010000406.1:0-30516 GCA_036170695.1 Bacteroidia bacterium | reverse complement strand
AGCTGATAATATTTTGCATAAAGAAATAGTATGTAGCTAAATGTCTATCTCTATACAATTATAAAGGTTTCTTTTTGGGCGATACCACGTTTGCTCCAATAGGATATTCGGGATCTTCAGACAGATATTTAGCCTGTTTCGATTCCACTTTCAAATGTATTTGGTATAAGTATCTTCAAAGCGGTGTTCCTAATAATGTTACTCCTAATTTAGAAATAATTAGCAATGGAGACATTTACCTGACTTCAGCCAGTAGTAGTTTTAAATACGGTGGACTTGCACTTAACTATGGATATTATTGGTTTGCTGAAGATGCATTTTCTGCGGGGCATACAGGAGGCACGCCATGTATTCTTAAACTTTCTCCGGCCGAATCAACTATTATTACCGGTATAACCAGCAATTCTCAAAATAATAATGACCTTGTTGTATACCCTAACCCTACAACAAAAAACATCTATTTAAACAAACCTAATGCCATCAACTACAAGATTGAAGTAGTTTCCGCAAATGGTCAAATAGTAAAGAAGTTGAGCAAATACGATTCTTCTTCCGGAATTATGTTAAGTGATCTGCCAAGGGGAGTTTATTTTATTCACCTTGTAAACACTCAGGATAACAGTATTATTATCAGAAAAATAATTTTACAATAAAATTTAATATTTCAATCCGCATAGGCTGGAGAACTACCTCAAACAGGTGTTTCCCAGCCTTTTTCGTTAAATACAACAGAGCCTGTGAATAATAAGCAAAATACAGGAGTGTTTGTTATGGGGAAGTTTAAATTACAGTATTGTTATTTTGCTTAATTTCGCGAAATAATATTTATAAGGACTTGATCAATCAGTCTCAAATCACGATATTTATTGATACGCAGCAAAGCTAGAGACAATTTATTTATGTGGACTTCAATAGCACGATTTATATTAGGAAACAGACTGTCAATCATTATTGTACTTAGCGCTATTACCCTGTTTATGGGTTATTATGCCCAGAAGGCAGACATCACCTATACCAACCCATCTCTTTTACCTGAAAACGATACTACAGCACTTGAATATGTTAAATTTAAAAAAACATTTGGTCAGGATGGAACTGTTATGGTTATTGGTATTCAGGATGAGGGCTTATATACGCTTCAGCGTTTTGGCGATTGGTATGATTTAGGAAATGAAATTAAAAAAGTAAAAGGTGTAAAAGCTGTTGTTTCAGTGGCACGACTTCAGGATATTGTCAAAAATGATAGTTTAGGAACATTCGAAAAAAAGTCATTAGTAACACGCAAACCGCAATCGCAGGCTGAAGTTGACAGTATAAGGGAAACCATTCACCACCTTCCGTTTTTTCGTGGCATAATCTACAACGATTCCACCCATTCCACCTTAATGGCAATCACTTTTGAGTCGAAAGAGTTGAATACCAAATACCGTTTTGTAATTGTTGATTCCATAAAAGGCCTGGTTGATACGTTTCTTGCCAAAAACAAAGTGGAGGTGCATTATTCAGGCCTGCCCTACATACGAACATTTGTTGCCCGTAAAATTCAACATGAAATGTTTTTGTTTATGGCTCTGGCAATACTGGTAACAGCCATTATTTTGTTTGTGTTTTTTCGTTCCATATTGCCGGTAGTTTTTTCCCTGGTTGTAATAATTGTTGGTGTAGTCTGGTCGGTAGGCTTGCTTGTTTTGTTTGGGTATAAAATATCGGCTTTAACCGGCTTGATACCGCCGCTTTTAATAGTGATAGGAGTTCCCAATTGTATCATGCTGTTGAATAAATACCACACAGAATTTGGCAAAACAGGCAATCAAATGCAAGCGCTGTCGAACTCAATTGAAAAAGTAGGCATTTCTTTGTTTCTGGCAAATATAACCACAGCTATTGGCTTTGCTGTATTTTGTTCTACTGACACGCAAATGCTTTTTGAATTCGGATTGGTATCCTCTATTAGTGTTTTTTTAACGTATTGTATTTCATTGATGTTGGTGCCTATTGTATTTAGTTTTTTGCCCCAACCTTCCGTAAAACACACCAAACATTTACAAAGCAAACTCATTTCCAAAATATTAGATCGTGTTGATTATTGGGTACACAACCATCGACCGCGAATTTATATCTCGGTAACGGTAATTATTATTGCATCTGTTTTTGGAATTACCAAATTATTGGCCTTGGGTAAAGTGGTGGATGATTTGCCCGAGAAAGACCCTGTTTTACTTGATTTGCAATATTTTGAAAAAAATTATAATGGTGTATTACCGTTTGAGATAAGCATTGATACGAAAAAGCCGAACGGAGTTTTTTCTGATGGGGGGCGCACACTTTATAAAATCAATAAAGTTCAAAAACTATTTCAGAAATACCCCGAATTTTCAAAAGCGATGTCTATTGTGGAAGGAATCAAATTTGCTAACCAGGCCTATAATGAAGGGGTAGAAAAGCAATATCGCTTACCGGGTGCGATGGAACTACAGAAAATTGCAGGTTTTGTAGGGAGCAGCGCCCAGGACAAACAAGATCAGTTTATTGCCTTTATTGATACTTCCAAGCGATTTACGCGCGTAAGTATTCAAATGAAAGATATTGGTTCAATTCGTATGAAAACACTCATGGATGAAATTAAACCGCGGGTAGATAGCGTATTTAATTTTGATTATGAAACAAATACCTGGGCAACATCGGATAAGGATTATAAAGTTGTTTTAACCGGTAGCAGCTATTTGTTTGTGAAAGGGAACCAGTTTTTAGTTACAAATTTATTGGAGAGCGTTTTACTGGCTATAATATTGATAGGTATCGTTATGTACACTCTTTTTATGTCGCCACGGATGATATTAATATCCGTAATTCCAAGTTTGGTTCCTTTAGTTATAACTGCGGGTATAATGGGATTTTGGTCTATTTATTTAAAGCCAAGCACCATATTAATATTTAGTATTGCTTTTGGTATTGCGTCGGATGGAACCTTGTATTTTCTCACCAAATATCGTCAGGAAATGAGAGGCCAGAAAATAAGTATTTCTAAAGCGGTATCACTTACTATTAAAGAAACAGGAGTAAGTATGATTTATACTGCGATTATTTTATTTTTTGGTTTCGGGATTTTTGCAGCCTCGAGTTTCGGTGGAACAGCGGCCCTGGGTAAACTAATTTCACTCACCTTATTAATTGCTTATTGTTCAAACCTGATACTGTTGCCTTGTTTCCTGCTTACGCTCGAAAAACGCTTAACCAATAGGGAATTTTTACAATCATCACTTATCGATGTGGACGTGCCTCCTGTTTCACACAGGGAGAAAAGCCATTCTTCGCCTTAAACCTCCACCATATTCGTTAAGGCCACAAAATCGGCTACAGATAATTCTTCTGCACGTTGGGTAAGATATTTATGATCTAAAAATTCAGGTTTTAATTTAAATGCTTTGATAGAATTTCGTAATGTTTTCCTGCGTTGATTAAATCCGGCTTTCACCACTTGCTTAAATAATTTTTCATTGCAGTCCAGTTGTTGAACAGTATTTCGTGTTAAACGAATAACCGCTGACTTTACCCTTGGAGGCGGGTTGAATACATTTTCGTGAACAGTAAATAAATACTCGATATCATAAAAAGCCTGCAATAATACGCTTGTTATACCATAGGTTTTATTTCTTGGTTTGGAGGCGATGCGTTCGGCCACTTCTTTTTGAAACATGCCTACTACTTCCGGAACCTGGTTTTTATGATCCAGTACTTTAAATAAAATTTCTGTTGAAATGTTGTACGGGAAATTCCCAATCACAGCAAAGGGTTCGTTATGAAACAAATTATTAAAATCGAGTTTTAAAAAATCGCCTTCAATAATTTTATTTTCGAGAGCAGAGAATTTTTGTTTTAAAAAAGCAATTGATTCCCGGTCAATTTCAATGATATGGGTTTCAAACGAAGGCTCAGTAATTAAATACTTCGTTAATACGCCCATTCCCGGACCCACTTCCAATACTTTTTTGTAAAGGTGCTTGTTTTTCAGGCTTTTCACGATGTCCTGTGCAATACTTTCATCTTTCAGAAAATGCTGTCCTAAGTGTTTTTTTGCTCTTACAAAGTCTGTCATGAAGTCCCTTTATAATTTATTTCGTTAAAAGTCCTGCCCTTACACCATTTCCAACAAGGTACTGAATGCTACAAATTTATTTGTAAATTTATCAGCATGTTCTTTCTGTAAACGAGGTGAATGAAGGCGTTGATAATCCTCCAGCTTTTCCATGCTTTCACAGGTGTATTGTATGGAGTAGGTTGTCCCCTGTTCTTCATCAACCAATACTTTACAAATTTTATTTTCCAGAAAATGTCCTGTTTTCATTACATCAGGTATGTGCTTTTCTTTCATCCATTGTAACCATTCGGCACGGACATCATTTTCAATGTTTACTGTTACGTTATATATTAGCATTATAAAATGAATTTACGAATAAAACAATCATTTACTTCATCCCCCTTCAACACACTATCTATCACTCCCCCCTTCGCTTCCCACAGGCAATCCCACAAGGGGGAATTTTGCATTATTGCCTACTGCAAAATTTTTCAATTAATAGCATCACCTCTCAGCATTCTGAATCGTTTACGAGCCTCAACTACATATAAACTTCCCGGATGTTTTATTAATAATTGCTGATACAATTCTTTTGCTTTATCAGGATTTTTCAACTGATTTTCGTATAAATCCGCAAGTTTAAAGAGAGCATCATCCCCTAGAATATCCTCCCCGTAATTTTTTACTATAGAGTCGTAAAGAGTTGCAGCAGCTGTGTAATTCAGATGTTTTAGCTCTATTTGTGCTTTTTTATAGAGTACTTCATCTGCTAATGCGTGTTTTGGAAATAGTATGTCTATTGAATCCAATGTAATTTTTGCCAGCTCGTCTTTATTTTGGAATGCAAATAAGTCGGCACGGGAGTATAGCATCAGTGGAGCAATATTTGTATCAACAGCGAGTGCATCGCTGATAAGCAATGATAAATCCATGGCATCATTCGAGATGAGTTTTGCTGTTGCCCCTTTTAATACATCCAGCTGTGCCTGCGCCCACTTAAAATCCCCTGTGTAAAATGCGATTTTCGCATTACGGAATTTGGCCTCCTGCCCGATAGCATCGTGTTTAAAAGATTTTTCTACTTGAGAATAACGTAAAGAAGCTTCCCAGATATCACCTGTCATTAATAAAATATCAGCCAATTCTAATTTGAATATCGCCTGCAATTGTGAGCGTTGTCCTGGCGAGTCGACCGCATCTTCTAATAAGGTAATTGCCTCCTGGGGTTTATTTAAGTAAAATGCCTGTAAGTGAGCTAAATTTTTTACAAGTGAAGTAGAGCCATCTAATTTCTCAATTATAAATGTGCCTTCTGTTTTTCCTAACTCTTTGACGGCTGCAATATAATTTTTTTCGAGTTCGAGCAGATCTGCGGTTGTATAATTTCCTTTCAAAACTATTTTCTGGTAATAAACGTCTAACAATGCAGTTCGGGCTTCCTTATAAAGATAGCTGTCCACTCCCTTTGCAATAACGTATTCATAAGCTTTTACGGCAATATCATAGTTTTCATTTGCCGTACAAAGCTGAGCCAGGCTCATTAATCTGCCACCCTCTTCTTTTTTACGTTTATCCAAGGCTTTCGCCTGAATTAATGCACCTGCAAAATCTTTTTGCTGAATCTGCATCCATATTAATAGTTCAGAAAGTATTGTTTTGTCCGGACTTTTAGCAATTCGTTTTAGCAATTCGTTTTTTAATAATTCGTTTTGTTTGGTATCTGCTTCAGTTCCAAAACTTGTTTGCAACGAATTTTGGACATTTTGCAGGTAGGTATCCTGGGATTCCAATAAATCCAGATATTCATTTATCATAGCCCGTTTATCGCCTTTTTGCCTGTACATTTCGGCTAATTCAAACGTATAAGGATAGTTGTTTTGAGAAATTTTTCTGCCTTTTAAGTAGGTTGCAATTGCGTAATCATATTTTACTATTGCAATAAAGGCTTTAGCAACCGTAAAAACCTGGTCGTCCTGTTTTATAGCTTTAATGGCTTGCTCCCATGCAGATTTGGCCTTATCGGGTTCATCGGCTCTGGCATACACAGTACCCAAATCAACAATCAGATCGGGCTTTTCGGGGTTTTTCTTAATTTGTTTTTTTACAATTTTTTCGGCTTTACCAAAATCTTTTATTTCAAGTAAACAATTCAGATAGGGGGGGTAAAATTGCTGTGGCGAAATTTTATTGTAGAGTTTTTCGTAATAATCAAGCGCTTTGTCAAATTCTTTATTCTGAAAAAATTGAGCAGCTAATTGCTCATCTGTACTTGTTTGCGCAGGTGCAAACAATGGCAAAACTGCAAATCCGAATAGAAATAATATGTATTTAATTTTTTTCAAAAACTATTTTTTGTAATTAGGAATGCGTATAAATTAATCTCCTAAATTATTTGCCACAGATTTTGCAGGTTTACGCTGAAAATAATATCTGTGAGAATCTGCGGAATCTGTGGCAAAATAGGAATATTAATCAAATTTATGGAGGAAATTAATTTGTTTCGAGAACCTTAAAAAGCTCGTCTAATTTTGGTGTCAGAATAATTTCTGTTCTACGATTTTTTTTACGGGCCTCGACTGTTTTAGCAGGATCAATAGGGAAATATTCTCCTCGTCCTGCAGCCATTAAACGTCTCGGATCAACGGTACTGTTTTTGGTAATTATTTTCACAATGGAAGTGGCGCGCATTACACTTAAGTCCCAATTATCCTTAATTTCACCTTTCCCGGTCATAGGTACATCATCGGTATGTCCTTCAATTAAAATGTTTATTTCAGAATTCAGTTCAAGCACCTTCGCTACCTTTTTCAATGCGTCAACACCTTTTGCTTCAACGGTTGTACTTCCGGAGGCAAATAAAAGATTTTCTTCCATCGAAACATATACTTTCCCGTTTTTCTGGGTAATAGTTAAGCCTTTGCCTTCAAAACCAAATAAAGCATCGGTTAGTTTTTTCTTCAAATCATTAACCGCATCATCTTTCTTTTTTAATACGCCCTCTAATTCTGCGACTCTTGCTTCGCGTTTTGTTAATTCGGCTGTAAGGGCATCCAAATTTTTCTTTTGACTATTTAATTGACCCTCCAGCTTTTTTAACTCATCTTGTTTTTTTAGAAGTTGTTCCTGTGTAACTTGTAACTCACCCGAAAGTTTTTTAGTGTCTGCTATATTCCCGCTTAATAAACGATTGTACTTATCCAGTAATTGTTCGTTAATCTGATTTATTTTTTCATATTTTGAAGTGAAATTTCGGAGGTTGATTCCAAACAGGGAGGTATCTTTTTGAAGTCCTTCAATTTTCCTTAAATTATCAGCTAATTCCTTAGCCGTTTCGTTTAGTTTTGTTTCACATCCCTGGTTTGATATTTTTAATGCGGCAAGTTCACTGTCACAGCTTATTCGTTTCGCTTGTTCTTCTTCTAACTTGCGCTGTGGAACGCAGGAGAATAGTAAACTAACAATCATTACTAAGGTAATAAAATAAAAGCTATTTTTCATTCGTAAATTTATTTAGAGTGATTTATTGTGATGTTGAGATATTAGTTCTAAAAAAAGCCATCTTTCAGAAAAGAGAAGGATGGCTTTTTGTTTTTTATTAAAATAATTTATTTTTTTTGTTCAGTTTTCGGCTCAAAATAAACGCGTGTCATATCGCGGTATTCCATCGCATTTACGGGGAAATTCTTAATATACGTTTGAACCAAACGATAATTTTCTTCATAAAAAATAGGCATGATAGCTGCATCATCAATGGCAACCTGGTCAGCCTGAAGATACATATTCATGCGTTTTTTCAGATCCGCTTCTTTCATGGCCCCGGAAAACAATGAATCGAATTTTGCGCTTCTGTAGCGCATTGCATTTAAATACGATTTATCAGAAAGGTTTTTCGGGATATGTTTGCTGTATAATAGCGTTAAGAATGTTTCCGGATCAGGGTAATCCGCCTGCCAACCGGTTCTCCAAAATAATGATTTACCTGTTTCCAGACGCTCAAGATGCTCCGGCTGAGGTAAAACATTCAATTCGATATCAATGTTTAAATTTTCTTTTAACATTTTCTGAATTACTTCGGCTATCGAAATATTTCGGTCATTCGATCCCCGGTTCATTTGGAGAGTTAATTTCGGGAATCCTTTTCCATTAGGGTAACCAGCTGCTGCAAGGTATTTACGGGCTTTGTCGGGCTCAAAAGTAAAGCCCCTTAAACTTTTTGAATCATATTCCTTGAATGAAGGCGGCACGATACCGTAAATACCCGGTACACCCTCTCCCTGAAGTGTGTAGGTAACTATCTTTTCGCGATCAATAGCATAGTTAAAAGCTAAACGGACATCTTTTTTGTCAAAAATATCACTTTGAATCTGGAAGCCATAGTAAAAAATTGTCATCGCCGGAATCACTTGCAAATTGAAAGGGGCATTCGCCTCTTTTGCATGTTCAAGCTCGCCTAAAATATCAGATATTGCTTCAACCGGTATTTGAAAAACCATATCCAGATTTCCCCTCTTAAACTCCAATAGTTCAGATTTTTTTTCTTTGATGAAAGTAAATTTCAGTGCGTCCAAATAAGGTAACTGATTACCAAATTCATCTTTATCCCAATAGTTTGGATTTCGTTCCAAAATAATCGTCTCGCCCTCTTTCATACTTTTTACTTGAAACGGCCCGGTACCAACACATTTGGTACGCATTTCAATGCCGTACTTATCAAATGCTTCTTTGGGATAAACCCAGCAACCGGGAGTACTTAAAATATTCAGAAAACCTGCGAATGGGAAAAGTAAATTGATTTGAATTGTATAATCATCAATGGCTTTTATTCCAGAAACACCTCCTGCTAATGGCTTATTATCAATAGTTGATTGAAAATATTCGTTTGCCCCTGCTACTTTATCCCTAAATGTGTTGTTAAACTGTGCGTTTTCCAGACTTGAGGTGCAAAGCTTTTCAAAACAATATAAGAAATCTTTTACTGTTATTTCACGACCCTTCCCATCAGGGAAACAGGGGTCGTTTTGAAATTTAACCCCCTTACGAATATGGAATGTCCATTGTGTTGCGTCCGCATTCTTTTCCCATTTTTCAGCCAAAGAAGGTAATATAGTTAAATCTGTTTGAGAAAGTTTTACTGGTCCTTCATAAACCTGACTGGCAATGTGTACCGAAGTTACTTCTGTAACATTTAATGGAAAGAGGTTACGGAAATCTTCTGCTTCGTTCATTCTAAACACGCCACCATAATAAACGCCGCCATTGGCTTTTTTAGAATCACCGGTAGAGTTTTTCGTGCCACCGCAAGATGCTAAAAGTGCTATCGCTAAAAATAAGTAAATTGCTTTTTTCATATTTTATTTAGTACTTAGCTAAGAACAAATTTTATATTCCTAAGGAACAAATGTATTAAGATTATCTGTAAGTTTCATAAAAAACTCCTATGAATTACGAAACTCTTACGAATAGTTTAAAAATCTATCTCAAGCAATACAGGACAATGATCAGAGTGCCTGGCTTCAGGTAAAATAGCCGCCCTTTTCATTTTTTGTTGCAAATTAGTACTAACAAGGTTGTAATCAATACGCCATCCAAGATTTTTAGCACGGGCATTGGCTCTGTAACTCCACCAGCTATAATTATGGGGCTCTTTATTGAAATGGCGGAAACTGTCAACAAAGCCTGACTTCATAAATTGATCAATCCATTCACGTTCTTCCGGCAAAAAACCACTGCTATTGGCATTACTTTTCGGATTATGAATATCAATGGCCTGATGGCAAATATTATAGTCTCCACAAATGATAAGTTTTTGACGATTTTTTTTTAAGTTATCGACATAATCTTGGAAATCGGCTAACCATTTAATTTTAAATGCCTGGCGTTCGTCGCCGCTACTACCGCTTGGATGATAAACATTCAAGATAGAAATATCGCCATAATCGGCACGAATAACACGCCCCTCGAAATCATAATGAGAAATGCCGCATCCATATTCAATGTGGTCGGGTTTGAGTTTAGAAAATATGGCAACACCGCTGTATCCTTTTTTTTGTGCCGGATGCCAATAATGGTGGTAACCTGCATTTTCAAACACCGTAAGATCCAGTTGCCCCGGTTCCGCCTTTAATTCCTGAACACATAAAATATCCGGATCGGCTGCTTTTAACCAGTCCATTAATCCTTTGCTCATGGCGGAACGGATGCCATTTAAGTTATAGCTTATAATTTTTGTCATAATTCTGCGTATTAATCTATGCAAATATCCCAATTTATCTTTATCATAGCAAGCCCGTCAGGTTTTTAAAAGTTGACAGGCACAAATTATTCGATTTATTCCATACCCGATTAAGTTGGGAGAAGAACATGACAAATTAAATTGTACTTTTAAATCTGTGATAGTTAGGAAAATAATAACTTTATTAGCGTTATCGCTGTTATTCTGTATGGAGGGATATGCGCAATACGCAGGTAATCACCATAGTAAACAAATTATTATAAAAAGTGATACAACCCAACTTGATACACTCAGCCTTGTTCCCGGCTCAATTACAATCAAATCCAATGATGGTGCAGCACTTGACACCTCTTTTTATAGGATAAATTATGCTGATGCTTTGCTGATTTTAAATTTATCACATTACCCATTTCCTGAAAAGAAGGGCGACACCTTAAAAATATCCTACAAAACATTTCCATATTTGTTTTCATCCGAGGTAAAGCATAAAGACCTTAGCCGTATAAAGCCAAGTTTATATGGCAACACCAACCCTTTTAGTTATTTTGTGGAATCGAAAAATGAAGACATTTTTAAAATGGAAGGTCTCAATAAGAGCGGAAGCATTTCACGTGGGATTTCATTTGGAAATAATCAGGATATGGTAGTAAATTCCAATTTAAACCTTCAGTTATCAGGGCATTTAAATAATAATATTGATATTTTATTAGCTGCAACAGACAGCAATATTCCTATTCAGCCCGAAGGGAATACCCAGCAAATTCAGGAGTTTGACAAAGTATTTATTCAACTTTCAAGTGCCGACACAAAGCTTATTGCGGGTGATTTTCAACTGTTGCGACCAACAAGTTATTTTATGAATTTCCATAAAAAAGCGCAAGGGCTCAGCTTTTCAACGGCTATTAAAATTAATCCCCCTGCCCCTCCTTCGACAACCTCAGGACAGGCTTTTAAAAAGGGGGAGTCAAAAAAAAATATAGCGTCGGGTGTTTATAAAACCTCACTAAGTGCAGCCGTTTCGCGTGGCAAATTTGCTCGTAATCAGGTACAGGGGATGGAAAGCAATCAAGGACCATACCGGTTACATGGAGCTGAAAATGAACCCTTCATTATCATACTTTCGGGAACTGAAAAAGTATATATCGATGGAAAACTTATGGATAGAGGACAAGAGAATGACTATGTAATCGATTATAATACTTCTGAAATTACATTCACAGCAAAACAAATGATTACAAAGGATAAGCGGATTGTGGTTGAGTTTCAGTATTCCGACAAAAATTATGCACGTTCGTTGTTACATTTTGGAAACGATTTTGAAAAGGATAAACTTAAATTGCATTTGAATGTATATTCCGAACAGGATAGCAAAAATCAGCCATTACAGCAGGATTTAACATCCAAACAAAAGAAGCTATTATCTGAAATTGGCGACACACTTTCGCTTGCCGTTATTCCGAGCATCGATAGCGTTGCATTTACAAATAGCGAAGTGTTGTATATGAAAAAAGACACGATTGTTGGAACTGAATTGTATATGATTTATGAATATAGTACGAATAGCGATAGTGCTCATTTTCGTGTTTCATTTAGTAATGTCGGGCAGGGGAGGGGGAATTACAAACAAATTGCTTCCAATGCAAATGGCAAAGTGTTTCGGTGGATAGCGCCCGTTGCTGGTGTAAAACAAGGAAATTTCGATCCCGTGATGGTATTGATTACGCCTAAGCAAAAACAAATGATGGCTGCCGGGTTTGAATATGCGTTTTCAAAAAATACAATTCTGTCTGTTGAAGCGGCTGTGAGCAATAATGATATCAATACGTTTTCTTCAGCAGGTAAAAATGATAATATTGGTTATGGTTTGAAAATGAATTTTGATAATACGATACAATTGGGCAATAAGCAATGGGCAATGGGCAATAGGCAACAGGCAGTAGGCAACAGGCAATCAGATAATAAGCAAAAGGCAATTGGCAACGGGCAACCTCAAACAATTAAAACAGATACCACTTCAGGGGCTTTAACATTGCTGACGAATTTGAATTACGAATATGTGCAAAAGTATTTTTCTCCTGTCGAACGATACCGCAGCATAGAGTTTGAGAGAGACTGGAACAGGGGGAACATAATTGTTTCGGAAGATGAACATATTTTGGGTGCTGCACTGCAATTGTCTAAAAAAGAAACAGGAAACATTGCATATAAATTTAATGCCCTTTTAGAAGGCAATAACTATAATGCCACCAGGCAATTGGTGAATTTCAATTTTAAACAAAAAGGTTTTATTGTTAACTATGATGGTAGTTTGCTTAATTCGGCAAGCACTACAAATACTAATTTTTACAGGCATAAGAGTGGCGTATCGCAAAAAATAAAATGGTTAATGGTAGGATTTAAGGATGAATTTGAGAAAAATAAATTTGCTTCAGTAAAAAAGGATTCATTGCTTTCAAACAGTTATCAGTTCTGGGAATGGCAAGGTTATATTCAAAATTCGGATACCACAAAAAATCGTTACGGACTTAATTATAAAAAACGAACCGATTATGCAGTCAAAAGTCTGATTACGGCTACAAGCCTTAATAAATCAGATTATTCAGAAAATTATGGTGGTTTTTTTGAAGTGATTCAAAATCCCAATAGTCAATTTAAAATAAATGCGGCGTATCGCAGGCTGTATATTATTGATTCAGCGCTAACTATTCAGAAACCTGATAACTCATTAGTTTCAAGGGTTGAATATAATTTCAGATTATGGAAAGGGATGTTATCTTCAAATTCATTTTACGAAATTGGATCGGGATTGGAAGTTAAGAAACAATTTTCCTACTTTGAAGTAGCTGCCGGACAGGGTGTTTATACCTGGATTGATTATAACAGCAATGGTGTAAAGGAATTAAATGAGTTTGAAGTAGCCGCTTTCCCTAATACAGCAACTTATATAAAAATTTATACTCCAACTCTTGATTATATTAAAGTATATAGCAACCAGTTCAGCGAAATGTTAATGTTGAACCCAATGGCTTTATGGGGAAACAAAACAGGTATCCGGAAATTTATTTCAAGGTTTGCAAACCAGTCGACATACCGTGTCGATAGGAAATCGTCGGAATATGATGGCTCGAATGCTTACAACCCTTTTTTAGCGGAAACAAAAGATCCCAGGCTGATAACACTTAACTCTTCTTTAAGAAATACATTGTTTTTTAACCAGCAGAGTCCGGTATTTGAGCTGGATGTAACGTATCAGGATATACGCAATAAGCTTTTGCTTGTAAACGGTTTCGATACACGCCAAAACAGCTTTAAAGAGGGTCATTTGCGGTGGAATATTTCACAGCAATTTTGGTGGGAATTAACGTATAAGGACGGCAGAAAAAGTAGCAAATCAGAGTATTTAGGGATACGCGATTATTCCATTTTGTATTACGAGGCCGAACCTAAAATTAATTACCAGCCAACTACAGCTTTTCGGACAACTGTTTCGTTCAGGAATACCGATAAAAAGAATAATGTTGAATTTGGCGGACAGCATGCTGTTTTGCAGGATTTTGGGGTAGAAGTGAAGTATAGTGTCTTGCAAAAAGGAAGCCTGAATGTGAAGGCAAATTTTATTCAAATAAAATTTACCGGAGCATCCAATACAGCCCTTGCATTTGAAATGATGGATGCTTTACAAAACGGAAAAAATAGTACCTGGGGATTTTCCTATCAACGAAATTTATCAAACAATTTGCAATTGAGTTTAACATATGACGGGCGGAAATCAGAAGGGAATAATGCAATTCATACTGGAGGAGCCCAGGTGAGGGCGTATTTTTAATAAAAAAAAGAAAGGCAATTCTAATGAATTACCTTTCTTAAAAGTATTAAATTTTCTTTTAGAGTTTAATGCCGCATCCAACAGCAAAATAATAAGGACCACCAAATGCAAGAGCCACCTCGGTGTTTATACCAATCTTTTCGGCAATGTAATAGCTAAATCCAAAATGTGGCTGAATAGCAGTGGGTTGCGGAACAACCGAAGCTTTGAGGTGTGTTAGATACGTGGCGTCAAGGCTGGAGTAAGTTGAAGTTACGTTATACATATTATAGCCTACCTTTAGGCCTGTATATAAGCTGATATTATCAGTGGCAACAATATAATAATCACCCCGAACCGCTACGTGAATACGTTGCCATGTATCTACGCCCGCAATAATGTTATTTGCTGCATCTGCGTTTAGTGTTATTGACTGATAACCAATTGCAACCCCAACTGAAAATTTTTCTCCTAAACCATAATCTACTCCCAAATTAATCAATGGTGTTCCGGAGGTAGAAGTAATAACTGGCGTATAAGTATTAGTATATGCGGCATATTTTAAAATTAATCCTGCTCGCGTTGCATTAAAACCCGCGTCTGCTGCAATCAATATTTTCCCCTTTATTCCATCACCGCCTCTGCCTTTTGGACTCTTTGTGAGATGAAAAGGGGCGGTTGAATTGATTGTTTTTGATTTCAATTCAATGGAATTGCCTGCACTTGCACTGGTGAAAATAATTCCTGAAAGAGCCAAACTTAATAAAGTTACAAATTGTCTTTTCATGTTTTTAGATTTTAGGTGAGGTGATAAAAATGTAATGTTAATTTAAAAACCAATTATTGTGCCAACTTGATTCCATTTTTTTAGAGTATGTAAAATCAGGCGCTACGGATCACAATTCGATGAAGATTCCTCTCTTTCAAAATCTATTTAGAAGACGAAAAAGACCCGCAATTCGGCGGCATTTTACATTATAAACTCCTCGAAATTGCCCGGTGTAATTGTTTTTGTTTCGCTTAAAGGATAGTTTTTTAAAAAGCTATTTGGAAATTTGTTTTTTGCTTTCGCATTCCACTTAAATTCATACGCACTTAGCTCTCCGGCAATATCTTCAATATAATCTATTTCTTGTTGTGAAATGGATCGCCAAAAGAAAATTCCAGATCTGCGGATATGATAATGATTAAATTTAATACGCTCACTTATTAAAAAATTTTCCCAAAGAGCGCCCACATCAGTTCTGCTGTTTAGCGGATTATAGTTTTGAATAATTGCATTTCGTATCCCGTTATCGTAAAAATAAATTTTTTTTCCTTTGGCTATCTCATTTCTTACATTACTACTGTAGCTGCTTAGTCGGAATACAATAAATGATTTTTCTAATAACTGAATATAATTAGCTATTGTTATCTTATCTACTTTAAGTAATTGTGATAACTCATTATAAGAAACTTCATTACCCAATTGTAATGCAAGCGCTTTCAAGAGTTGCTGTAATAACTCCGGTTTTCTGATTCCTTTATAATTTAGCAAATCTTTATATAAATAACTATCGGCAAGTGTAGATAAAACATCCTTTTCGTCCCCGACATTATTTACTACATCGGGATACATCCCAAATATTAAGCGCTGTTCCAACATTGTTTGAGCTTCAATAAAATTGTGTTTATCCCTAAACTCTTCCCAACTTAAAGGGAATAAATGATACTCCCATTTGCGCCCCGTTAATGGTTCATTAATTTCGCTGGCAATATCTAATGCTGACGAACCTGTAACGATTAATTGAACTTTCGGAAAATTATCGGTTATCAATTTTAAAGTAAGTCCAATGTTATGAATACGTTGTGCTTCATCAACAATAACAATTGTTGCTTTCCCGATAATTTGTTTCAGTTTTGCTATTGTTGCGTCTTGCAGTTGTTCCCGCACATTTGGTTCATCGGCATTTAAACTTAAAACATTTTCTTTTCGCTCTTTAAGCAATAGTTTTGTGAGAGTTGTTTTCCCTGTTTGCCTTGCCCCTAAAAGAATAATAGCCTTTCCTTTAAAAAGTTTTTTGATAATTTTGGAATAAATAATGCGATTGTACATTTCCGTTGTTTTGTATGACAAATATATATACAATCCCCCTAATCACCAAATATATAGATATTTGGTGATTGTGATCACTGAATATATAGATATTTGGTGATTAGGAGGTGTGTGCAGCACTTCGGCTAAAAATGAAAAGGAGCATTGGGCAGCTGCAAAGTGCTTTTATTCCTCCTAAATTAAAATTACCCTTCAATCCCTGTTAATTTGGCAGGACTATACAAAGGGAACAACATTTGCCATTATGCGGCAGATTTAGGAATTCTATATAATACTCCCTATCATCTAAAAGGGCAGTGCTTATCGTAGAATCAAAGAATTCCTGAAAACAATGCTGAAATTTAGTTAATTTTGTTACCCTTTTAATAGTATAAACGAACGATTATATATAATGTTAGATTTTATTACAAAAAAAATATCCAAAATCTTTGGAACCAAATCCGATAGGGATTTAAAAGAGATACAACCCATCCTTAAAGAAATATTAGAGGTGTTTCCCAAACTTGCAAACATCAGTAATGATGAACTGCGTGCAAAAACGCTGGAGTTTAAAAGCAGGATTAAAGAATATTCTTTAGAAGAGCAGAATCAGATAAAAGAAATTCGTGATAAAATGGATGCTGATTTAGCCTTAAGTATTGAAGCAAAAGAGGCCCTTTATGAGGAAATTGATGCCCTGGAAAAGAAAATCATTGAAAAAAACAAAGAAATCATTGATGAAATATTGCCCGAAGCATTTGCTGTAATGAAGGAAACCGCAAAGCGCTTCAAAGAAAACACTACGATTGAAGTTACGGCAACCCAAATGGATCGCGACCTTGCAGCTATAAAGGAATCTGTTCAAATTGTCGGTGACAAGGCATTCTGGAGTAATACATGGCTCGCTGCGGGGAATGCTATTACGTGGGATATGGTGCATTATGATGTGCAGTTGATTGGGGGTATTGTATTGCATCAGGGGAAAATTTCGGAGATGGGCACAGGTGAGGGTAAAACACTCGTTGGTACATTGCCGGTATATCTGAATGCACTTTCCGGGCTGGGTGTTCATATCGTTACGGTAAATAATTACCTTGCAAAACGTGACTCGGAATGGAACGGTCCCTTATTTGAATTTCACGGTTTATCAGTTGATTGCATTGATAAACACGAACCAAACTCTGAAGAACGCAGACAGGCCTATTTAGCGGATATTACTTTTGGAACTAACAATGAATTTGGTTTTGATTACCTGCGTGATAATATGGCGCGCAGCCCGGAAGATTTGGTACAGCGTAAACATAATTATGCCATTGTGGATGAGGTGGATAGCGTATTGATTGATGATGCGCGTACACCCTTAATCATTTCCGGACCAACACCCAGAGGCGATAATCAGGAGTTTGCTCCTCTTAAGCCACGTATCGAGAAAATTGTAAATGCACAAAGAGCCTATGTGAATTCTGCCTTAACAGAGGCAAAAAAAATGATAGCCGAAGGAAAAGAAACAGAGGGGGGAATGGCCATACTGAGAGCTTTCAGAGGTCTGCCAAAAAATAAAGCAACCATTAAATATTTAAGTGAAACAGGAATAAGGGCCTTGTTACAAAAAACAGAAAACTATTACATGCAGGATCAATCCCGTGAAATGTTTAAGGTAGATGCCGAATTGTTTTTTGTAATTGATGAAAAACATAACTCCATAGAACTTACTGAAAAAGGGCTGGAATTAATTTCATCTTCATCAGAGGATGCCAGCTTTTTTGTGCTGCCCGATGTAGGATCAGAGATTGCAGCAATTGAAAAATCGCAGCTACCTACCGAAGAGAAATTAAAAATTAAGGAGGAGCTTATTCGTGACTACTCTATTAAATCAGAGCGTGTACATACTATTACTCAATTATTGAAGGCGTATACCTTATTTGAAAAAGATGTAGAGTATGTAATTATTGATGGCAAAATAAAGATTGTGGACGAACAAACCGGTCGTATTATGGAAGGCCGGAGATATTCCGATGGTTTACATCAGGCAATTGAGGCGAAGGAAAATGTAAAAGTGGAGGCTGCCACTCAGACCTACGCAACGGTTACCTTACAAAATTATTTCCGTATGTACAGCAAACTAGCCGGTATGACTGGTACTGCAGAAACCGAAGCGGGTGAGTTGTGGGATATTTATAAACTGGATGTGGTTTCAATTCCTACCAACAGGCCAATTCAGAGAATTGACCACGAAGATTTAGTGTATAAAACAAAACGTGAAAAATACAATGCTTCCATCGAAGAAATTGTAAAATGTGTAGCGGCCGGAAGACCTGTGCTTGTTGGTACTACATCAGTAGAGATTTCAGAATTGTTGAGCCGGATGTTGAAATTGCGTGGTATCAAACACAATGTTCTGAATGCGAAAATGCACCAGCGGGAGGCCGAAATTATTCAGGAGGCCGGTTTAGCGGGTACTGTTACCATTGCAACAAATATGGCTGGTCGTGGTACCGATATTAAGCTTGGACCCGGTGTGAAAGAAGTTGGAGGTTTAGCTATTGTGGGTACTGAACGGCACGAATCAAGACGTGTTGACCGTCAGTTACGTGGTCGTGCCGGTCGTCAGGGAGATCCGGGATCTTCTCAGTTTTTTGCATCATTGGAGGATGATCTGATGCGTTTATTCGGTTCGGAGCGGATTGCTAAATTGATGGACAGGATGGGAATTGTTGAGGGCGAAGTAATTCAGCATTCAATGATTACAAAATCAATAGAACGGGCACAAAAGAAGGTTGAAGAAAACAATTTTGGAACCCGTAAACGATTGATTGAGTACGACGATGTGATGAATTCGCAACGTGAAGTAATTTACAAAAAAAGACGACATGCTTTATTTGGTGAGCGCCTTGCAATTGATATTGCCAATTCTGTTTATGATACCTGCGAATCCATTGTAAATGAATACCATGATATAAAAGATTTTGACAATTTCACTATCGAAGTTCTAAGGGTGTTAGCAACAGAATCTCCATTTACCGAAACTGAATTTACAAGTTTGAATGCCGAAGTGGTTATCGAACAGTTGTACAAAAAAGCGGAAGCAAACTATGTTCATAAGAACGAATATATAGCAAATAAAGCATTTCCAATAATCAAGAATGTTTATGAAGATAAATCAAATTCGTTCGAGAACATTGTAACCCCTTTATCAGATGGAATAAAAACCCTTCAGGTAGTTGTAAATTTAAAAAATGCTTTTGAAACACATGGTCGCGAATTAGTTTTAGGCTTAGAAAAAGGCACATCACTTTCAATGATAGATGATGCATGGAAAGAGCACTTGCGTGAAATGGATGAATTAAAACAATCTGTCCAGAATGCAGTTTATGAGCAAAAAGATCCTTTGTTGGTGTATAAGTTTGAATCGTTTAAACTATTCAAACGCATGGTTACTGATGTAAACAAGGATGTGGTATCTTTTTTGATGCGTGCAAATTTACCCAACGAAACACAAAACACAGTGCAACAAGCGCGTGTACAGGCTCCTAAACGAGAGCAGGTGCAGACCAGCCGTAGCGATGGTTCTGATGAAGAGAAGCCTAAACCGAAAGCTCAACCAGTAAGAGTTGAACAGAAAATAGGGCGCAACGATGCTTGTCCTTGCGGAAGCGGGAAAAAGTATAAGACTTGTCACGGAAAGTAGGTAGTTTTTACATGGTTTTCTTTTCCTTACTTATAGCCACTTTCAAAGGTGGCTATTTGTTTTTAGATTTTTACCTCACCGAATTCCATTCAATTTTTTTTGGTTTTGACAATTCATTTTTTCTTTTCTTTTTCTTATCTTTGTTATAGTACTAAATAAAAAAAATAATCATGGTTCTTATATTAAAAAGGTCATCATCTAAAAAGGATTTAGATGATTTGCTCAAAAAACTGAAAGTTGGCAAACCTTTCCATGCTAAAAAATATCTCGGTAAGTTAAAGATGGATATTGATGGTTTAGAATATCAAAAAGCAATAAGAGATGAATGGAATTAATATTATTGCTGATACCAATATTCTTATTTACCTTTTAAAAGGTGATTCAAGAATTGCAGAACACCTTGAAGGGAAGCAATTATTTATTTCAGTGATTACAGAAATGGAGTTATTGGGTATGTATGGTATTAGTCAAACTAATGTCATGTCAATCGTGAAATATCCTAAAGTCATGCTGAACTTGTTTCAGCATCCATAAGATTCCGAAACAAGTTCGGAATGACCAACAATGCGACAAAACAAACTTGACTTGACACTAATTTAAAAATTGTAAAAAGTGTAATTAAGCAAGTTGCTTTATTTTTTGTCACGGAAAGTAATAACAAAAACAGATTATTGTACCTGGTAAGCCCCGCTTCGGCGGGGCTTTTTTCTACTCACCCATAATATTCTACGCAATACCTGATGTGAAACAATTTCGTTTTTGATAATTATATTTTGTTTCTGATAAGTTAATGGTTACCTTTGCTTCATGGTTATAATTACAAAAACCAGAATAATAAACTTTTATGAAACCGATACAAAAGCAAAAGAGCCTTTGCTAAGTTGGTACAATAAAGTATTATTGTCCGACTGGCAGGACTTTCACAACATAAAACAAACCTTTAATAGTACTGATAGTATTGGCAATGACAGGTATGTTTTTAATGTAGGAGGCAATAAATACCGGATAGTAGCAATAATACATTTCAGTACCCGGACTATTTATTTAAGGTTTGTGGGAACTCATAAACAGTATGATAATATTGATTGTAAAATGATATAACGTATGAAAAAGGAAATATCAAAAAAAGAGTTTTCAATGGCAGAAAACAAAATGAATGATTTATTAGCCATTGTTACTAAAAAAGGCGGTTTTGACTATCTTACAAAAAAAGAAAGTGCAGATCTTAATACATACACCAAAATAGTAAAAGCCTATGAGGACATGCACTACACTATTCCTTTGCCACAAACGGTGCAGGGTTTAATTGAGCTGAAAATGTTTGAGAATAAACTAAAACAAAAGGAACTCGCAAAATTGCTGAATACTACCGATACAAAGCTTTCAGAAATAATGCACAATAAAAGAAAGCCAAGTATTTCATTTTTAAAAGCAATGAACCAAATTTTAGGTATTGACGGCAACTTGCTTTTAAAAATTGCCTAATAGGTAAAACAATGAAACAAATTTGGCAGTAATATCAAAAAAAGAGTTGTCAATAGCCCTTAAGCGAAATTTTAAAAATAACCCCGGCAAAGAACGATTAAAATGTAAACAAAATTATTTTATGAAAATGCGCGTTGGGAATGAACAAACGCGATGTCGTGTTGCTTGTGGGGAGCAATCGTTTGTTCTTGATTTTTTGTTTCTTTTTGATCAAGCAAAAAGAAAAACACACAGCTTTTTTATAATCCATTTGTAAAACTTATTAAAAAACTTTACTTATTTCATTTCTGGACAAATAATTAGTGTTTTCAATCAATTTAATTGCGAATAACTTTCCTTGGAAAAATCCGAACTCATACAAAATATTCTTCGCACACTACCTCATAATCCTGGTGTTTACCAGTATTACGACGCAGAAGGGAAAATTATTTATGTGGGTAAAGCAAAGAATTTAAAAAATCGGGTTTCTTCCTATTTCAATAAGGATCAGCATGAAAACGGCAAAACTCAGGTACTTGTAAAAAAAATTGTTGACATTAAATACATAATTGTTGATACCGAGATAGATGCCTTGCTTTTAGAAAATAATCTCATAAAAAAATACCAGCCCCGTTATAATGTTTTGTTGAAAGATGATAAAACATATCCCTGGATTTGCATAAAAAATGAGCCTTTCCCACGTGTATTTACCACCCGTATAGTAGTGAAAGACGGCTCGAACTATTTTGGACCTTACGCTTCAATTAAAGTGATGCACATGGTACTGGATTTAATAAAACACCTCTATAAATTGCGTAATTGCAATTTGAAATTAGTTGACGAAAATATTAAATCAAACAAATTTAAAGTCTGCCTGGAATACCATATCGGTAACTGTAAAGCGCCATGTGTTGGCAAAGAAACAGAGAATGAGTACGATCAAACCATTTCGGAAATAAAAGAAATAATAAAGGGAAACATAAATACCGTTGCCCGTCATTTAAATATGCTACTGCATCAGGCTATTGAGAAAATGGAATTTGAAGAAGCACAAATTATCAAGGAGAAAATCGATTTGCTCGAGAAATTTCAAAGTAAATCAACGGTGGTAAGCCCCGTCATTAATAATGTAGATGTGTTTTCTATTGTTTCCGATGAAAAAACAGGCTATGTAAATTTTTTAAAGGTAATAAATGGTGCCATTATTCAGGGGCATACAATTGAGCTTAAAAAGAAACTTGATGAAAGTGATGAAGAACTACTTACACTTGCTATTGCTGAGTTACGTGAGCGCTTCAACAGTGATTCGAAAGAAATTATTGTGCCTTTTGCAATAGAAACAGAATTCCCTTCCATCGAATTTACAATCCCTCAGCGGGGGGATAAGAAGCATTTGCTGGAGCTTTCAGAACGAAATGTGGAATATTACAGAAGAGAAAAAATAAAACAGGAAAGCCTGGTTGATCCCGAACGTCATGCCAATCGTATTTTGGAGCAAATGAAAAAAGATTTGCACCTGAGTGAAGAACCCCGCCATATTGAATGTTTTGATAATTCTAATTTTCAGGGAGCTTTTCCAGTTGCTGCAATGACAGTTTTTAAAGATGCCAAACCCAGCAAAAAAGACTATCGTCACTTTAATATCAAAACCGTGGAGGGCCCCGACGATTTTGCATCAATGGAAGAGGTGATTTACAGGCGTTATAAGCGGGTTGTGGAAGAAAACCAGCCAATGCCCCAGTTGATTGTAGTTGATGGCGGAAAAGGGCAGTTAAGCTCAGCGCTCGAAAGCCTCGAAAAGTTGGGACTGAGAGGAAAAGTCGGAATTATTGGTATTGCGAAAAAACTGGAAGAAATTTATTTCCCGGATGACTCTGTCCCGATGTATTTAGATAAGCGCAGCGAAACATTAAAAATAATTCAACAGATACGTGATGAGGCGCACCGCTTTGGAATTACACATCACAGAAGTAAAAGAGACAAGGGGACTTTAAAAACAGAATTGACTGAAATAAAAGGAATAAGCATTGCAACAGCACAAAAATTATTGTCACACTTTAAATCGGTAAAAACTATTAAAGAAGCTCCGGAAGTTGAACTGACTGACATTATTGGAAAAGCAAAGGCTAAGTTGGTGTTTTTACATTACCACCCATCCGATGAAACACCTCGGTTGGATTCTTAGCCATTATCCTGTTTCACAAAGCGAGCCTATGTCTTTATCCCGAATATCTATTTCCCTATACGCTGAACAAAGCCTTTTTCATCAAACAGCCTTCCTGCTGCGGACTCCGCTTTTATCATATAATAATAAGTTCCATCTTCAACATCTTTACCATCCCAAACTTGCTTTATATCATCAGATACATAAACTTTTATCCCCCAACGGTCAAAAATAGAAACAGAATATGTTCTTATTCCTACTCCTAAAACAACGAAATTATCGTTAGTTCCATCACCATTTGGAGTAAATACGTTCGGTATTATTAAATCACAATTTAAATGAACTGTTACATCTATCATATCACTTGCAGTATTTCCACACGAATCAACCACCGTTATCTGATACGTATTGGTATTCTCAACTGAAGGAATCACGTTTGCAGATATTGAATTCGGATTATTAATAACATCAGCCGCGGTTCCGGTAATCAATGTCCAGGTATAATTGTTTCCACCAACTCCTCCTGTACATACTGCGGTCAGATAATATGGGGAAGTTCCACAAACTTCCTGAGCCGGCCCCGCATCTATCAACATTGGTGGTCCATTAAGAACAGAAACGGTAACGCTGTCCGAAGCTGGTCCTGTTGAACATTCGGCGGTTCCGGTAACAGTATAAGTTATGGTTGTTATTGGTGATGCGATGGTGCTTGCAGTGGTTGTGCTTGACAAATTTGTAGTCGGACTCCAGGTATAGCTCGTTGCGCCTGTTGCCAGGAGGGCTGATGTTGCACCGGGACAAATTGTTGTATTGTTTCCTGCATCAACCGTGAGTGGTGTTGGTGTAGTCGATAAAATGTTAACAAAGGCTGTATCAAGGCATCCGCTAACAGTATCTGTAACTATTACAAAGTAGTTTGTTTGTCCGCCAAGAACCGCTCCGGTGGTTTGCAGGGTAGGACTGATAATACCGGCTGGTGGAAACCAATCATACGTGTATCTCGAAGAATCAGGTGCACCTCCACAATAATGGAATTTTATATTTGGCCTGTCACTGGTAGTTTGCGGGGGATTGGTGCTGGGGCACATCGAGGTCATGTCGCTATATGAATACAGGCAGGAAACAAATGATGTTGCAGTAAAAGGAGTTGAGCAATTATAGGTATAATTGGGGTTTGGAGGCCCCTCGTCAAAACAAAGTTCAATAATAACGTTTGAAATTCCATCCCACTCAAACGCATTGTCAAAAGGGTGTGAGTTCCATCCTGTTACAACAGAATAATTTTTTGGTGTATACACATTGTAGAGTCCTGTAATCCAATTGCTTAATGCAGTAGCATTGGTGCAGCCCATATTGATAGTGTATTGGTGATAAAGTGATATTCCATCAATAATATCTACTTTAAAATCAATCTGATCTATTTTACCGCCGGTGATACCTGCCGCAATCAATTCCGAGGCTTTAAATAAAAACTGTTGCTTTGCAGATGTGTACCAGTTACCATAAGGCGCGGGCCATGTTGTATTTGAGTTTGTTGTTGTTCCTGTGCCCACAGTTGAAACCAAAGGGGAAGAGCAACCAATCGGGTTGATACCGCACACCGAAGGAATAGATGTTCCAAAAGTAACCCCTAACTGTACCGTATCGCCAGGACAAGCAGGGGAGGGTGCACCATAAGCAATTGGATTTGGAGCATAACTGGCAGTTACTGATATTGTGATGGAGTCTTTTTTGATGCAACCGGTTGAACTTGAAACACTTACAACGTATACGTGTGTGCCGGGAGAAACAATGTTTGCGAGCGGGTTTGAAATTGAATAATTACTTAGGTTTGCCGATGGATCCCATAGATAGCCATAGGTTCCTGAAGGAGAGGTGCTTACATTCAGTTGGATAGGGGCTTGTGCCATACAGGTAACTTGGGCGCCCTGTGTCAAAGTGTTAGTAAAATCTGGAACAACAGTAACGGTAACGGTATCTTTATTAATACAAGTGCCGCCTAAGTTGCTGGTTACCTGATATGTTGTTGTTGCTGTAGGCGTGGCGACAGGGTTTGCGCAAGGATTGCATGAAAAATTGGAGCCAATTACCAGTGCCGGACCGCTTAATACACTCCAGTAAAAAGTAGCTCCACCGGTTGCGTGTATTGGTGTGTTTTGAGAGAAGCACAAAACGGTATCGGCTTCAGCCCGCGTTCTTATTTCCGGCAAAATGGTTACCGTGGTGGTGTCTTTTTTCTGACAGCCAAACGGACTTGTAATATTAGTATAATAATTATAGGTACCTGCTACAGTAACCGTTGCGGTTGGATTTGCAATTATGGCATTATCAAGGTATGTTGCAGGAGACCATAAATAAGAATATATTCCGGCAGGAGAACCGGTTATATTTAAAGATACAAGTTGCTGCAAACAAAGGGTGTCAGTAGTTTGAGTGGTAACAAAAGAAAAATCAGGAACAACGGTTACTGTTACGGTATCTGTGTTTAAACACGTGCCGCTTAAATCACTAATAACCTGATAAGTTGTTGTTACAGTGGGCGAAGCAACCGGATCTGAACAGGGATTACATGAAAAGTTAGTTCCCACCACCATTGGCGGACCGGCAATTACACTCCACGTAAAAACATTTCCTCCGGTACCATTTAAAGTGGCAGTTTGCGTACCACAAATTATTTTGTCGGGACCGGCAAGTGTCCTGACCAGAACATTGATGTCATATACGAATGTTTGTTGTCCTACCACAGGGCATGCACCATCACTTACGGTAACACTAAAAGATGTGTTTGTATTTGCTGTTCCGGCGGGAGCAATCCAGCTAAAGGTGGCGATTAATGGGTTAGTCCCGCTAGTAGTAACTGTAGCGCCGGGAAGAACAGTTAAAACATTTGAAACAATAGTTAAAATATCTCCTGCATTTAAATCGGTATATACCGCGTCAAATGTGAACGTTGAGCCCTCACACATCTCCAGGGAAAAGGGACCTGTTTGAACTGATGTTCCGGTAAGTCCCGTTATTGCTCCAGCGGTAGGATCGGGGACAATATTAGAGCAGTTTTGTACAATAAATTGTATGTCGCGCATGACAGTACCAATTAGATTGCCGTTGCCATCATACTCCTGAACCAGAATTACTACCACAAAATTACCTAAGGTAGTTGGAGTAAATGTTAATAGCCCTGTATTTTGATTAATTGCAATACCCGGAATCGGTAATGAAGCGGAATATCCTGACGTGTATGCCAGAAGGGTAGCTCCTGCATCCATCGCGTTAATCAATGAATAATACAATGAATCACCATCCGTTTCAACAATACCATAATTGTAGCTTACCAATTGATTTGCACATACATATGGAATAGGTTGAGAGGTAAAAGAAGGTGAGTTGTTGCACGAATCAGTTACACTGTTTAGTGTTGCTTCGATATAACTTCCATATGAATCGGCTGATGTTAAATTCAAAATTGCAGCATTTCTGCAACAGGTTGTCCAGCTCATTGTCCATGTATCACAAGGAGGTGTAAGTGTTACCGTTCCGGTAAAATGAAAAACCCACATTCCTGGTAAGTTCCCGCCATTACAAGTACTGTTATTAATTTGGGCTGAACATAATTGAGATATTTCTGTTCCTCCGGGGTTTATTACATCAACAGAAAGGGAAGTTGAACCGCCGCAAGTACTTGTAAAATCAATGGTTTGCTGGGCTCCCGGATCAAATCCTAAACAGTCAACAAACAGGTTTAAATTTATTTGATACTGGTTACCTCCCAGACAGGTATAACTAATATCTCCTCCGGCAATATGCGAAGCTTTTACATTCTGAAACAGAAAAAAAGTAAAAGCAAAGGCAATGAGTGTCGTTTTTTTTATGTAATGTTTTTTTGCGAATATACAAATTTTACGAATATAATTAACAATCGTAAATTATGGGTATCTGAAGTCGGGTACTATGGATATTATTCAGTGGGAGTAAACAAAGCTTTCAATTCTTTGGCATCTTTGGGTTTCATTTTGCCTGCCAATATCAAACTCAGCTCTCTTCTGCGGAGCGCACTTTCAAAGCGTTCTTTTTCCTCCTTTGTTTCCGGTATTAATTCAGGGACATGAAGTGGTGAACCGTTCTGATCAATTGCAACAAATGTATAAATTGCTTCATTACATTTCATTTTTTCACCATTTACAGGATTCTCAACCCAAACATCAATAAAAACTTCCATTGATGATGAAAAAGCACGTGAAACTTTGGCTTCTAAAGTTACAATACTCGAATGAATAATAGGATTATTGAAAGACACATTATTTACTGAGGCCGTAACTACTACTCGCCTGGAATGACGATGTGCCGCAATGGAAGCTACAATATCCATCCACTGAAGCAATCGGCCACCAAATAAATTGCCCAGTATGTTAGTGTCGTTGGGCAATACAATCTGGGTTTGTATAGTTAAAGATTCCTTGGCTGTTTTCGGTTTCATGATATTTTTTTTGTAAAGATATTATAAAATAATTGTTGATTTGTAGAATTGTTGAATGGGGAGTACGACAAATTTCCCTGGATATTATTATTCCAACCCATACAGCAATGTCATTACGTTATGGAAATTTTAAGCATAAATGTCTCCCCAAGGTCTTCGACAAGCTCTGAAGACGGCGCACGGGTCATATTGAGCCTGTCGAAATATGTGCGATGGCCTTTTAAATAAGGGAAATAGGGCTGTTTTTCGCCAACCCATTGATCCTGTTTTTTAGGGCTAATCCTAATTAATTTCAAACAAAACCGCTGAAATCCAAAATAAACAGTACCTTTGCAGAAGTTTTTAGTCAAAAAGGAATTTTTGCCGGACGAATTTAACAACAGTTTCTTACCTGTTATGAGTACCCAAAGAGGCCATGCGAGCCTGGTACCAAGAAGAGTTACTTTGTACAATTCAACTCATTTTCCTACAAGTTGATTAAAGTAATAATAAACTTAATAAATAATAAATGAACAAATTTGAAGCGTTAGGCTTTAACAATGCTATTGTTAAGGCAGTAACAGAATTGGGTTTTGAAAACCCGACTCCAATCCAGGAAAAAGTGATTCCTGAATTATTAAAAGGTAATACCGACCTTGTAGCATTGGCACAAACAGGTACAGGGAAAACAGCAGCATTTGGTTTGCCGCTAACCCATCTCCTTGATTTCGCTTCACGCGATACACAGGCTGTTATCATATGTCCTACACGTGAATTGTGTATGCAGATTACACGTGATTTACAGAGCTATACCAAATACATTGACGGAGCAAACATTGTTGCTATTTACGGTGGAGCAAGTATTGACAACCAGTCACGCGACATTAAAAAAGGCGCACAGATAGTTGTAGCTACTCCCGGTCGTTTGAACGATATGATTGACCGCAGACGTGTGAATTTAAGTCATGTGCGCTATGCCGTGCTTGATGAAGCAGACGAGATGCTGAATATGGGTTTTAAAGAAGATTTGGATACTATTCTTTCTCAAACTCCTGAGGAAAAAAATACATGGTTATTCTCTGCAACGATGCCTGATGAGGTATTGCGCATTTCAAAAAACTACATGACCAGCCCTATTGAAATAACAGCAGGCACAAAAAATGTGGCGAATGAGAACATCGAACACGTTTATTATGTGGTTAATGCACGTGATAAATACCCCGCCCTTAAACGTATTTCAGATTCTAATCCGGATATTTTTGCAATCGTATTTTGTCGTACACGGTTAGAAACACAGGAAATTGCTGACAAATTAATTAAAGATGGTTATAATGCGGATGCCTTGCATGGCGATTTATCACAATCGCAGCGCGATCATGTTATGAAACGCTACCGCAGCCGTTCACTCCAGATGCTGATCGCAACGGATGTTGCGGCGCGGGGTATTGACGTTCAGGACGTAACGCACGTTATTAATTATTCTTTACCGGACGAAATAGAAAACTATACGCACCGCAGCGGACGTACCGCACGTGCAGGGAAGACAGGTGTTTCTATTGCTATCATAAATATGAAAGAAATTGGAAAAATCAGAATAATTGAACGATTGATTAAAAAGAAATTTACTCAGGCCAATGTTCCAACAGGCTTTGAAGCATGTGAGACACAACTTTTCAGTTTAGTGAAAAAGATACACGAAGTGGAAGTAAACGAAAAGGCAATTGCAGACTATTTGCCTAAAATTTACGATGAATTAAAAGAGTTAACAAGAGAAGATATTATCAAGCGCTTTGTTTCTACTGAGTTCAATCGCTTTTTGGATTATTATAAAAACGCGCCCGATCTGAATGCCGCTACCGGAAGGGATCGCCCGGGCGTTTCTGTAAATGGTATTACCAAATTATTCATTAACCTTGGTGAATTGGACAATCTGGATAGCCATACAATGAAGGAATACATCAGCGAAGTATCGGGTGTACCAATGACTTCTATTGTAAACATAGATGTGAAAAGTAGTTTCTCTTTTGTTGAAGTAAAAACAGAGGCTGCTGAAATTATCTCCGGTACATTTAAAAATATACAATACAATAATCGTAATGTGCGTATAGAATCCCGCGGTGATAACGCCGGAGAAAAACGGTCATTTGGCGGCGGCAACAACAGTTATGGTGAGCGCAAGAGCTATGGAAACAGATCAGACAGGGGAGGAGACAGGGGTGGTTATTCATCCAGAAGCGGCGGTGGTTCCGGTGAACGCAGGAGCTATGGTTCAGGATCCGGCGAACGTAAAAATTATGGCGATCGTCCCGAAAGAAGCGGTTATGCAAAAAGAACCAGCGATAGCGGAAACAGTTCAGGGGAGCGAAAAAGCTATAGCGATCGTTCTGATAAAGGAAACTTCGTGAAGAAAACATCAAGTGAATCAGGGGATAGAAAAAGTAATTTTTCCAGGGAAAAACGCCCAAGAAAATCCTTTAAATAATCCTTTATATTCTTTTTTACAAAATTTATAAATTGCTTATCTGCTTTAGACATGTAAAAAAATAGTATCTTAGCTC
>JAVHPR010000405.1:4367-8334 GCA_036170695.1 Bacteroidia bacterium | reverse complement strand
TTTTATTGAAATGCGACAACAAACTTGTAAAAGTTATTTTGTCTCAATTCCTTATGCAGATGAATATGCTTATTTTAATACACAAATGGGATTCGATTATACTACTTATGCAAATTGGGTGGATAATCATTTTCAAAACCTTGGTGCTCATTGGACGCGTTCAAATACTGAACTACTTTGGGTTTTGATTGAACCCAATTTAGATGGCAATTATGTTTGGAATATAGTTACAAAACCAGATAGTACAATTACAAATATTTACGACAGTCAGGCACAGGTAGAATGGCTTGGATGCATAAATTTTAATATGACAACGCACAACCCTGTAAGTAATCCAACGAGGTGGAAAAATTATCTTCAGGCAGTTGTTGACAGGTATAATGGCGATGGGTCAAACGATCTGAACACTTATGTAAAAGTAAAACACTGGCAAATTGGAAACGAAATTTTTCAATATATCAACGAAGGTTTTACCTCTGCTCAATATGCTCAAGTTGTTGCTATGGCAGATACAGCTATTCACTCCATTGATGCGAATGCGAAAATCTGTCTCGTAGCACCTACATCAGGAAATGTAATAGATACTTTTCTGGTAAACACAATTACAAAACTAGGGTTAATGAATATAAATTTTGAAGTGATTGATATACACCACTGGGGTTTAGCAAATAATTATAAAATGAATGTTATTCCTACCTATAGAACTATGCTTAATTCAAATGGGTACTCCAATGTGAAAATATGGAGTTGCGAAAACGGAACTTATTGCTATCAACCATCTTCATTTCCATACCAAAGCCAGGAAGAACAAGCGGCAAGTTTAATAAAACGATATGTGTGGAACTTTGCCAATGGGTTGGACAAACTGATGTGGAATAACCTGATGGAATGGCATTCATTTACATCAAATCCAAACAGTATTTATAATTCTATGGGGCTTGTTGGCGATGGTCAACAAAATAATGAACCTGCAAATGAACTTAATTTTAAACGAAAAAATTATTACAGTTATAAACTTCTTGCTTCAACTATTGACAGCTATTATGCAACATACATTTCAAATAATAGTTTTCATAATGAGTCGACTGGAAAGTACGGGTACCTTTATCAGGATAATAATACCGGCAATAATTTTGATGTTTTTTGGACTGATAACGATTCGGCAACATATAATTTCACCGTTACATCAAACTATCAACTAACTGAAATGGTACCATTTGACAGCATTGGAACTTTCAATAATCAATCTTTTGCTTCGGGATCCCATAATATTACCATTTATAAAAACCAAATTTATCTTTTGAAGAAATTATCCGTTACGAGCATACAAAATACCGAACATAAAAATGCCTTATTCAACATTTATCCTAACCCATCAAACGGAAATTTTTTTATTGAAATGAAAAATGGACAATTGTCAATTGACAATTATCAATTATCTATTATCAATGTGTTTGGAAAGAAAGTTTTTCAATCCGAAATTTTCAATGCGAAATCCGAAATAAATTTGAATTTGCAAGGGGGGATGTATTTTTACCAGATGAAAGATAACAAGCAATTTATTTCAACAGGTAAAATTATTATTCAGTAATAGTAAATGGCCGTTTATAGTGTGTTTCATCATTTGAGTTCACAATGAAAATAGGCGGTGGCAAAAATCTTCGAAGTGGTATAAATATATTTTTTGTATATTTTTTTCAACAAGTTATTTTATTATTTCGTTTACGAAATCGTCAGTATTAACTTTGCTATTCATTTTTTTACTACTAATATCCTTCCAGCAATTTTTCTTTTTCTCCTACTCTGTAAACAATAGTAGTATGACTACCATCAGCTGCATATTGAATTTTAATAAACCCTGCTTTTGTATCATCCTGAAAAACCGAATCAAACTTTTTCTTTTTATTAAAAGGTGTTAATTTACTCCCAGCACCACTCACGATATACCGGTTATTGCCATGTTTAAAGCATTGTAAATTATGATCATGTCCGGCTGCATAAACAATGTTATCATATTGATTAAAATATTTTAACATTTTTTTACGCATTTTTTTATACCGGGGTTGGGCTAAATCCTGCGATAATAGCCGATCCAAAGCCACCAGTCCTAAAACTTGAAATGGTGTTGAATTAATAATAAAACGTAATGGTTGCCTGTTCATAGAATGTTGTCCATTAGTAAACATAGGATGATGGGCTGCTATAATCACCTGTTCATTATTTTGTTTAGCGATATTTAAGAGGCTATCCAAATGGAAATAAAATAATTCTTTAGTATGTTTTTTTGAAAGAATTTTGTTCTTTTTATATAAATGTAAAAACCATTGAGTATCTATGATGATAAGGCGAAGGTTATTATTCAATAAAACTGTTTCAGGACCCGGCAAACCATTTTCAGGTAAAAAAGTTGCCTTATTTTTATTCGCAACTGTAGATTTATTTTTCAGATACTCATCAACATAAGCTTGCTCATTAGCCAATCTTTTCAACCCTTTTGGACCTTGTATCTGCCAATCGTGATTGCCGGGAATGAAATAAACATTTCCCTTATAGCTTTTTAAAATTTGTAGTTGTGATTCCAGACGCTTTATAGAGTTTATATCTTTTGCCTTAAAACCACTGGGATAAATATTGTCACCTAAAAAAAGTACCGTACTATTGGGGTTTGCTAATAATTCATCTTTAAGCATCAGCAAAGCTTTTCCGGGGATAGTGTCATTCCCTGCATCACCAATTAAATAAATCGAATAAGGTTGAATTACTTGTGCAACAATAGTTAAGGGGAATAAAAGAAAAAATAATTTTAATAGTGATCTTAGCATTATTTATAATTTATTAAATTTAAATATTCCCCTGACAGGGTTTAAAACCCAATTAGGGTTAGGGTTAGAATTACTCATTTTGTGTATATGTTGTTAAATTAACCCCTAACAGGGTTTGAAACCCTGTCAGGGGGTGAAGTAATTATTCTTTTATAAATGCATATGCATCAGAGAGATTATCTATAATGTCAGAAGCAATCAACCCTTCCTCTGATTTTTTATGAGCGGCAAAATCACCGGCTAATCCATGCAAATACACTCCCAAAAGGCATGATTGCATAGAAGTATACCCTTGCGCTATTAATGAAGTAATAATACCTGTAAGCACATCGCCACTGCCTCCTGTAGCCATACCAGGATTTCCTGTTGAATTAAAATACACATCACCATTCGGACAAGATATAGCGGTGTGAGCTCCTTTCAAAACAACGTAAACACCATATTTGATAGAGAATTCACGTTGTATTATTAACCGTTCTTCGCTATTTTCAGTTTTTTCAGTCAAACGTTCAAATTCTTTTGGATGAGGCGTAAACACACTATTAGCAGGTACAAACGAAAGCCATGTTTTATTTTCTGAAATACTATTTATCGCATCGGCATCAAACACAATAGTTACTGTTGCGTTTTGTATTAACAGCTTTACAACATTTTGTGTTTGTTTTTCTGTACCTATGCCAGGACCCACTCCTATGACATTATATTTTTCAACACGAATATTATCACTGATAATATTATTCTCGCTATCCACCTCCACCATTGCTTCAGGCAGGGTTGTTTGAAGGATTTCATATCCGCTGTTTGGAACGTGAACTGTTAAAAGTCCCACCCCCGTACGCATACAGGCTTTAGCAGAAAGCACTGCTGCGCCCATTTTCCCATGAGAGCCTGCAACTAGTAATGCATGACCGAAATTACCTTTATGTGCAATCTTACTTCGTGATTTAAAAAAAGCATGCACATCATTTTTAGTGATAAAGTAATTTTTTGTTTGCGCATTATTGATATAATCGGGATGTAAACCAATATCCAAAACGGTGAATTCACCGAGATATTCATTTGTTTCAGGAAACATAAATGATAATTTCGGGAATTGAAAAGTGAGCGTATAGGTGGCTTTCACCATGTAATCTTTAGCACTATTC
>JAVHPR010000405.1:0-4357 GCA_036170695.1 Bacteroidia bacterium | reverse complement strand
AATACAAACCGGAAGGAACATCAATGGAAATAATTTTGCTGAAACCTGAACGATTAATATATTTTATAACTTCGGCAATCAGGCCTTCGGCAGGTTTATTTAAACCAGAACCTAAAATTGAGTCAATGATCACCTCAACCCCAGACCTGCTCTCCTTCGAGAAGAGCTCAGGATAAACTTGAAGTTGGGAACTGAGTTCCCCGAGCGAATTTATTTCCTGAGTGGAAACTTTTTTTATCTCCCGAAGTCGTTTTAAATTTATTTTGAAATCATCTGATTCTTTATCGGAATATCTAATAATAATTACTTTAACACTACAATTCCTCTCAGCTAATAGTCTTGCAATAGCTAATCCGTCACCACCATTATTGCCAAGTCCACAAATAATATTAAACATTGTGGTGGTATCAAATCGTTCTGTAATCCAATTTACACAGGATGTTGCAGCGCGTTCCATCAGATTGACGGAGGAAATGGGTTCATGCCCGATAGTATATTTATCTGCTTCCCGTATTTGATTGACATCAATTATTTTCATTTTAGTAGTTTAATGATGTAACTTATAATTATTACAGACACTGTAAAGATATATGAATACTTAATGGAAACTGCACCGTTTTTATAGCTGAAAAATAAATGTGTAACCGTTAAACTTAGCGTGAATATTACGGGCAACAGAGCAGGATACATTTTAATGCTTGCCATAAAATTTCCATTTAACAAGTCAATAAAGGAACGCTGCATACCACAACCGGGGCAGTCGATACCCGACATCTGTTTATAAAAACAGGGTATCATGTGATTTTCGAGCCAGTGGGATAATTGTACCATTTGAGTAGAAATAAAAAAGGAGTCTTACTTCGTTCATGTAAGGCTCCTTTATACATATTTTTATTTTAATTAGTGTTTATTTAATATATCTCCCCAAGGCAATGAAGAGAAAATAGAACCCAGAAAAATAAGTTCAATAATAAATACAATTAAAAAAACGGCAGATAAGCTGGTACCTATAATTGCACAAACTCTTCCTGCTTTTAAATTTTTTAATGAAGCCTCGGAATATTTACCAGGATTTTGACGAAGTAAGGCATTTGCCTTCCCAGCCAATACTAATGCTATAATGCCGGTAATTAAACCTACGATACCATAACAAGAACAACCAACAATAGAAACAATTCCCAGTACCAAAACAGCAGTAGAATTGGGTAACTGAGGCTGACCGAAAGATTGTGCAAATTGCTGATTGAATTGTTGATTTACTTGTTCCGGATTGGGTGTTCCCTGTTCTTGATTTTCCATATTTATATTAATTATTCTATAATTCGTTTCCCGAAAATAGTAAAGTTTTGCCAAGCACCCAAATATATTTTTAAGCCTCTCCCGCCCGACTCTTCTTTCTTCCGATGTTGGGATAAACTCTGGGGAGGAGTTTGCATTCACACAAAACCTCAGCGATACAGCTCGTGCGCTGGTTCCCCCTTACTTTGGGAGGGCAGGGGTGGGCTCATTTGTTAATTGATTATGAATATCCAGGATTTGAGGTATCAGCAATTGTTTTTCATCATTATGAATTACAAATAGTGAACGTCTTATTTTTTCTTCATCGCTAAGTTGCTTGCTGATGCGTTGTTCCACTTGCTCTCTGGTTACCTTATCACGCTGCATTGCACGGTTTATTCTCAATTCCAATGGGGCGGTTACCATTATTACTTTGTCCACCATCTTGTATGCACCACTTTCATACAAAATTGCAGCTTCTTTTAAAATATATTTTTGGGATAAAAAAAATCTTGACCAATTTTCGAAATGAGCACGAACGGCAGGATGTACAATGGAATTAAGCTTTTCTAATTTTTCTTTATTACTAAAAACAGTGGATGCTAATTTCTTTTTATCAATTTCTCCTTCATTATTTAATACGTCGCTTCCAAAGGCATTTTGAATGTTAAATTTCACTTCCTTGTTTGAATCTAAAATTTTCTTTGCTTCGTCATCAGTATAATAAACAGGTACCCCCAGCAATTCAAAAACTTTACAAACTGTAGTTTTTCCGCTACCAATACCACCTGTTATTCCGACTTTTATCATCGCAAAATTTTATTAGATAAAGTTTATATCGTATTTGCCACCCTGACAGGGTTTCAAACCCTATTAGGGTTAAATAAATAACAATTTTCAAATCCCAAAAATAGAAAATGAAAAGAATGACGAAAATTTAGATTTAGAGTTTTTTAATTAAACTGCTACTTCACCACCATTTTCATTTTCTGAAAAGCAAAATTTAAAATATTGTCAATAAAATCGTAGGGTTTATAGCCATTAATGGCGCTTTGGTGAAAAATGCAGGTTGCAGGTGTCATTCCGGGTAATGAGTTTACTTCAATAAAAATCACCTCCACACGATTCAAATTATAAATACGCACAAAAGCATCAATTCGTGTATAACCTTGAATGTTCAGTAATTTAGCCGCATCGCCGAATGTTTGCTTTATTTTTTCAGAAATTTGCTGGCGTTCAACAGCATTTTTGGAGTAGCGTGCCGGAGTAATATTTTGTCCTTGTCCGGCTAAAAATTTTTCTTCCAATGATAAAACTTCACCTTCACTCAATGCCTCAGACGCTTCAAATACTTCGTAAATTAAATTTCCCTGTGCATCATATTTTGTAAGCATTCCCCCGGTAATTTCAAGAAAATGGTCGGCATCATGTTTGCTTATCAATTCTTCAACAAGAACCACCTGTTTTCTTGGAAACTCCTCCTTATCTTTTATGTGTAATACTTGTGCAGCAGTAGTATCTAAATTTTCCTGTTTGCGAAAAATTAATTTTGCAAATGCCTCAAACTCTTCTATTGTCTTTATTTTCCTGACAGCTGATGAACAACCATCATCAACCGGTTTTGCAATAAACGGAAAATGTATTTTTTCTTTTATAATGTTCAACACACCATTTTTATTGGCAGTCCAGGCTTCTTCAGTAACCAATAAATGTTCAGCAACTAAAAATCCGTTTTGTTTTAAAATTTCATTGGTGCGGTATTTATCAATTGTAACCTGAGAACTTTTTACTCCCGAACCATTGTAGGGCAAACCTACTTGCTCCAATTGTGCTTGTACTGCCCCATCTTCGCCCGGACGACCATGCAAAGCGATAAACACACAATCCACCATCTTTGCCAAATCATTATATGTTATGCGTTTGGGTTTCGCTAAATTATCGATACTAGAATACTTTGTAGTAATATCAGAGCTTTCCTCAATAATCTGTTTAACCAGATCGTGTATTTTATAATTTTCAATTTTATCCTTTATATCATCAGCATTATCCTTCAATAAAATATTTATCGGAATCTGGTACATGATATGTTCATCCGCATTACCAGTAAGGAAAACAGGAATTGGCTCATACTTGGCAGATGATGCCAGTTTTTCATAAATATTTCTTCCGCTTTCTACCGAAATATGTCGTTCAGAAGAATAGCCACCTAAAATTACCGCTACCTTAATTTTTTTTGTGGTAGCAGCTTTATCATCTTTAATAGAATTATCTAATGTCGACAATAAGCTATCATACGCTCCACTATTTTTGCTTGCAATAATTCGCTGTGCGAGTGAAGTACGAATTATATACGTTAAAAACTGCGATGGATTTAAACCAATTTCAGCTGCCTGATGAAAGAAAAAAGAGGAAGGCATCATTCCTGATGTTGTATTGGGGTCGTTTAAAAATATCTTTCCGGCATTGGTAATAAAGCCATCAATTCTGGCATAAACATCAAAATTTAAGGCATAAAACAATCGCTCACATTCTTTACGGATAGCTTGTATTTGTACATTAGGTAAATCAATAGGTGTAATTTTACGGGATAGACCCGGTAAATATTTTGAACGATAATCAAATAATTCTTTTCCTTTTCTGATTTCTGTAGGAGGTAAAGCCAGAGCCCCTCTCCTGCCCTCTTCAAAGTGGAGGGAGTCTGTATTCTGAAGTACAATACATGAAAATTCTTTACCTTCTATAAAACCTTCTATCAGCACTTTACTTTCACCATCCAAAGCCTCCAAAACGGCCCCGTCAATTTCCGATTCAAAAAGTGTATTTAAATATTCAATCAAATCCTGTGGATGATAACAGATATTTGAGATGAGATTTGAGAGTTGAGATCTGGAATTTAAACTTTCAACTTTCAACTCTAAACTCTGAACTCTCACAGGCATTCCAATACCCTCACGGATATCAGCAAGTATGTGAATGAAACTGTTTTTTTCTTCTTTACTTAATTTTTTCCAATCATCAGCATCTATCCATTTCGTAAAAAAAGCCTTTTGAATTGCTTCATTAAATTTTAAATTATCAT
>JAVHPR010000404.1:0-8350 GCA_036170695.1 Bacteroidia bacterium | reverse complement strand
TTGTTAATATTCAAGGTTCAAATGCGAAGCTTTTAAATATTCAATTTATTAATGGTTCTTATTTAATTGATGTATCTAATTTATCTAATGGTATTTATATTTTAGAATTAAATATTGAAAATTCTATTATACAACATTATAAATTTACAGTTTTGCACTAATAATATGCTTTATACTAAAAAACTGAAACGATATAAATAAAATCATTATTGCAAAAATATTATCTTTGTTATAAAATAGAAATAAAAAAATGGAAAGCAAAAAAGATCAAGTAATAGAAGAATTGTTTAAAATTTGTAAACGTAAAAACAATTTTGTTTTTCATAATGATATTGTAAAAGATGTATGCAAGAAAATTGGTTTCGGAAACCCATTTGATGTTACAAAACTTGACAACAAAACGAAACTTCCCGACATCCTTTTAAAAAACGATTACGCCATCATTCACATTGGTAGCGGAAAACATAAGTTTATCAAAGGTATCGACAAAGTATTTCACAACTTTGAGCCGATACAAAAAAATATTGACTGGCAATACAAACGCAGTTTATTAAATCAATACAATTCCAGCGAGAGCAATATTCTTTCCGTTGCCAACAATCAGAGAATTTTACATCATTTTCTTTTCAATCAAGACAAAGAATTTGAAGATGTAGATATTACAAAGCGACCGAAAACTTATTTCCCTCACAGGACAAAAACTTCGTTTGAATATAATTTTGGAAAGAACATCCAACTTGAAATGAAAAACATTCAAATTGAAGTTGATTTGACAATTGAATTTCAAGGAACGATAGGAGTATTTGAAGGCAAGAACGGCAAGCCAGATACTTTCAGCATTTATCAAATCTATCATCCGTTTCTTTACTACTTCAATGCCAATAAGAAAACAGAACTCAAAGGAAAAATAAAAGAAATCTTTTGCGTTTATGTTGTTCGCGAGAAATCTAAAACTCACGACACAATAAAACTTTGGGCTTACACTTTTTCAAATCCTCTTGATATAACGACAATCAAGTTTATCAAGTCGGCTGCTTACAAGCTCATTAATCAAAATCCGGATTAACAATGCAACGGCAATTAGATTTAATAGCGCGTTTCTTACATTTTACTACCGAACCATTTGACGATTGGGATTGGGATGGTAAAGAATTAATAATTATCCTTAATAATAAAATCATTGAGAGATATACATTTAGGGATTTGAAAGAAATAATTACAAACTTCAAATAATTTTGATTACTAAAAATGGACTCTCTGAAAAAATTTAGAAATAAAGTATTCAATGAAGATGTTTTGAAAGTTTTAAAACAACTTCCCGACAATTCATTGGATATGGTTTATGGCGACCCCGATTACAATGTAGGTATTAATTACGCAGGAAAAAACTACACTTCAAAATGGAACGATTATATTAACTGGTATATTGAACTGACGAAAGAAAGTATGCGGGTTTTAAAGCCAACGGGCAACTTATTTATGATGAATTATCCTAAACAAAATGCACACTTAAGAGTTAAATATTTAGATGAAGTGGCTTATAATGTTCATGATTATGTTTGGATTTACAATACCAATGTAGGACACAGTCCGCAAAAATTTACGACAGCTCATCGTTCTATTTTGCATGCCACTAAATCAAAAGAGAATAATTTTTACAAGGACCAAGTTGCTGTTCCATACCAAAACCCTACAGACAAAAGAATTAAAGGAAGAATTGCAGATGGACATTTGGGACGGATGCCTTATAGTTGGTTTTATTTTGACCTCGTAAAAAATGTTTCTAAAGACAAAACATTTCATGCTTGTCAAATTCCACTACATCTTGTTGAAATGCTTATTAAGTCCTGCACGCAAAAGAATAATGATGTTTTTATTTTGTTCGGTGGCAGTGGTAGTGAATTAATGTTATGTAAAAATTTAAAACGAAATTTTATTAGTTGTGAATTGCATCCCGAATATTATCAAATGATATTAGATAGGCTTGAGAATAATGGAAAAATTAAAGACAGATACCGTCTTGATTTTATTCAACAAAAGAATGAGAAAATAACACATGAAATAAATTTATTTTCATAACTTTACAAAGTTCGGAATCATAACAACTTGTAGCTTATTTTTACATATTAATGCTGGTTTTAGCGAATATATTTTATAAAATCTTATTAATTTAATTAAAAAGCACCATAAGATTTAGGTAAAAAAAATATCTTTGCAAACAATTTAAAACATAAATTACATGAAATCAATTAAGAAAATATTTCTGATAATTGGATTTTTTGCTTTAAGTTTTTCAATTATTGCTCAAACTCAGATAATCACATTCGCTCCTCAAGGTTTGGTTAACAAATTTAGAATGAAATATGAAAATGTTATTAACGAAAACATGACAGTTGGAACTTATTTTAATGCATATTACATGGTTTTTAAAGGAATTAGAGTTGACCCATTTATTAGATTGTATCCAACCGGAAAAGCACCTAATGGATTTTACATTCAAGCAAAAGTAATAGTTGGATATTTTAGTTCTACGCTTCAGTATGATTACGAAGATATGATAGATACTTTACATATAAAGCAAAATAAAAGTTTTTCAACTTATGGTGGAGGATTAGGAATAGGCTACCAATTCCTTGTAGGAAAAGGACAAATGCCAATAGACCTTTTCCTTGGATTTCAATATTCGAAATTTACAGCACCTCAAACTGTTGTTTATGATGGTAAAACATATACTACATTAGATGACGTATTATGGTATTTTACAGGACCAGGAAGCTTTTTAAATTGTAATTTTGGAATTGGATTTTCATTTTAGCTTAACAACTAATAACCAATAACTTAATAAGATTTATAAATTATTTACGGATGAATAAAAAATTAATTGAATGTGTTCCCAATTTTAGCGAAGGTCGCAACATGCACATTATTAAGCAAATTACAGATGTAATTGAAAGTGTTGAAGGAATTAAACTAATTGATGTTGACCCCGGGAAAGCAACAAATCGTACTGTTGTAACTTTTGTTGGAACACCCGACGAAGTATGCGAAGCAGCATTTTTAGCAGCTAAAAAAGCTTGCGAAGTAATAGATATGACCAAACACAGCGGAGCTCATCCCCGATTTGGAGCTATGGATGTTTGTCCATTAATTCCTATTGCAAATATTTCGATGGAAGAAACTGTTGAGTTTGCCCGTAAATTAGCCAAACGTATTGGTGAAGAATTAAAATATCCTGTTTATTGTTATGAATATGCTGCTTTTAAAGAAGAACGAAAAAACTTAGCAAATAACAGAGCCGGCGAATACGAAGGATTGCCTCAAAAACTTGCTAAACCCGAATGGAAACCCGATTTTGGTCCAGCAGTTTTTGTCCCCAAAACTGGTGCATCGGCAGTTGGAGCAAGAAACTTTTTGATTGCATACAATGTTAATTTGAATACTACATCAACACGCAGAGCTAATGCAATTGCTTATGATATTCGTGAAAAAGGTCGCCCTGTTCGTGAAGGAAACCAAATTACAGGAAAAATAAAATCAGACAAAAACGGAAAAGAGATATGGCAACCCGGCACATTAAAAACTGTCAAAGCAATTGGCTGGTATATTGAAGAATATGGTATTGCTCAAATTTCAATAAACCTAACAGATATTAATATAACCCCAATGCACATTGCTTTTGACGAGGCTTGTAAAAAAGCTCATGAAAGAGGATTAAGAGTTACTGGTTCCGAACTCATTGGAGTTGCTCCATTGCAGGCATTTATTGACGCAGGCAAATATTTTTTAAAAAAACAAAAACGTTCGTGTGGCATTTCTGATACCGAAATAATTAAAATAGCTGTAAAATCATTAGGACTTGATGAATTAAAGCCTTTCGACCCTGACAAAAAAATTATTGAATATTTAATTAATAACAAAGAGCAAAAGAAATTAATTGATTTATCAGTTAAAGATTTTGTTCTCGAAACAGCTTCAGAATCACCTGCACCAGGTGGCGGTTCAATTTCGGCTGCTATGGGTGCAATGGGAGCCGCTTTGGGAACTATGGTTGCAAATTTATCGGCTCATAAACCCGGTTGGGACGACCGTTGGGAAGAATTCAGCAACTGGGCTGAAAAAGGAAAACATTATCACGACACATTGTTACAACTAATTGACGAAGATACAAATGCTTTTAATAAAATAATGAATGCTTTTGGTTTACCAAAAAGCACTGACGATGAAAAGCGAAAACGTAAAGAAGCTATTCAACAAGCTACAAAATATGCTATCGAAATTCCATTTAAAGTAATGACATTTTGTTATGAATCAATGCAAGTTATGAAAGCTATGGCAGAAATTGGAAACCCAAACTCGGTAAGCGATGCAGGTGTTGGAGCAATTGCAGCAAGAAGCGGCGTTATTGGTGCATTTTTAAATGTTAAAATAAATTGCTCTGGTTATAATGACAAAACTTTTGTTAATGAAATGATAACCAAAGGTAGCGACATAGAGAAAAAAGCAATAGAATTAGAAAGCGAGATATTAGATATTGTAAATAAAAAAATGTAACTACTCACCCGTCCAAATTACAAAACATTCACGGTTTCCCGTCATTCCCGCGCAGGCGGGAATGACGAATAAAAAAATAGGTACGATTAATACCTGAGTGATTACTTGTTCGTCAATATGCTGCTCAATAATACCCCGGGTGAGTAGTTACTTGGAGTTTTCTCCAACAAAGAATTTGGAACTTACAAAGCTAATAATGAAAAATTTGGGCTTTAGTTCAAAAATGTTATTATATATGACTATCATTTTGTATGAGAAAATATTTACTTGCTCTCTGTTTATTTTCTTCACTATCATCTCAACTTTATGCCAATAACCAAATTGATAGCTTGTATAAGTTGCTCCATACCGACAAAGAAGATACAAATAAAGTCAACCACTTGAATAAACTCTGCTGGGAATATCGTCTAACCGGCAATTACGACACAGCTATTTACTATGGAAATGCCTCGTTGCAATTAGCCAAACAGTTATATTTCCAAAAAGGAATTGCAACTGCTTACAACAATATCGGAATAATTTATGGTGGATTCTAAAAATTCATTTTTTTCATTTTGATTTAAAAAAAATCGCAGAACCCGTTAACGATTTTTCTAAATCATTACAAAAATACATAAGTTTTTTTAATGTTAGAGAATATATCGAATAAGGTATTTCGGTTTTTATAAAAAGTTAAAGTCAATAAAATGAATAGTTTTAAAGCATTAAAAAAGTATAAAATTCAATTGTTTCTTATTCGGTACAAACTCTAATAATTTCAAAAAAGGGTTTTTAAGGTTCGACTAAATAATCTTCAAAAATTATTTGTATTTAAAATAAAAATATTACTTTTGTGAGTGAATACTCACTAACATTTAATGAAAACAAAACTTAGCAAACGACAATCAGAAATTATACAAGCATCTATAAGACTTATCGGTGAAGGAGGAATACAAGCACTTACCATTAAAAATTTGTCTTCCGAAATTGGTATTGCTGAATCTGCCCTATACAGGCATTTTAAAAGCAAGACGGAAGTACTTAATACCCTTCTCGACTTTCTTGGATTTATTGTTATTTCTCATTACGATAATGTTTACAAGCTAAAAGCCAGCCCTTTTGAAAAAATAAAAAAGATGATAACAGGACAGCTTAAGCTTTTTGCTGAAAACCCTCCTTATGCAATAGTTATTTTATCGGATGGTTTATATAAAAATGAAAAAGCATTGCACGAAAAGATTTTTAAAATCATGGAAAGTGCAAAATCAACATTTATAAATATTATTGAAGAAGGAAAGAAATCAGGTGAAATAAGGAAAGATATAACAAGCGACCAGATTGCCTTCGTAATAATGGGAAGTGTTCGTCTTACAATTAACCAATGGAGCCTTTCGGGTTTCAACTTTGATTTACAAAAAAGAGGAAATATTCTATTCAAGACATTGAAAACTCTAATTCAAAAATCTAAATAAATATAATATGACAACAAAAAAACTTTGGTTAATTTTTACAGCAATCCTTATCGTTTGCTTTTCTGTTCTCGGATATTACGGTCGCGAGATATACAGAGAAAAACCTCCTATTCCTGAAAAGGTAATCGCACAAGATGGAACTGTATTGTTTACTTCACAGGAAATAAAAGATGGTCAGAATGTATGGCAGTCTATTGGCGGACAAGAAGTGGGAACCGTATGGGGGCATGGCGCTTATGTTGCACCTGATTGGTCTGCTGACTGGTTGCATAAAGAGGCTGTTTATCTGCTTGATAAATGGGCAAAAAAAGATTTCAATTCTTCTTATAGTAATCTGGATGCCGAAAAACAAGCTGTTTTAAAAGTCAGACTTCAAAAATCATTACGCACAAATACTTATAACGTTAACACCGGAAATATTATAGTATCCGAAGATAGAACAGAAGCTATAAAAGATAATTGCGCTCATTATACCGGGCTTTTTATGAATAATCCTGCTCTTGATAAAGAAAGACTGGCTTATGCAATACCGGCTAATTCAATTAAAGATATAATCAGAATGCACGATATGAACGCTTTCTTTTTTTGGGCAGAATGGGCTTGCATAACAGAAAGACCCGGCTCAGCTATTACTTATACTAATAACTGGCCCCCCGATGAAACAGTAGGTAATGTTCCATCTGCAGGACTTATGCTTTGGACTGGTTTTAGCATTATCATGCTATTAATTGGTGTTGGATTACTTGCATATTATTATGCACTGAATAAATCAGGTGGATTAGATAAATCAATGCTGCCTAAAAATGACCCATTAATCGGGTTTAACCCGACACCATCCATGAAAGCCACTTTAAAATATTTTTGGGTTGTAACAGCTTTGATATTAGTACAGATTCTTTCAGGCGTTATTACAGCACACTATGGAGTTGAGGGCAATGGATTTTTCGGACTAAAATTAGGCACCATTTTACCTTATGCAATTTCACGCACCTGGCATGTTCAACTCGCCATTTTCTGGATAGCTACATCATGGCTTGCAACAGGTTTATACATTGCTCCTGCGGTATCGGGTGTAGAACCTAAATACCAAAGACTCGGAGTTAACTTTCTGTTTATTTCATTATTAATTATTGTAGTTGGGTCTCTTATTGGAGAATGGATGGGTGTAATGCAAAAACTCGGATTTACAACTAATTTCTGGTTCGGACATCAGGGCTATGAATATGTTGACCTTGGAAGATTTTGGCAAATATTTTTATTTACAGGGTTAATTATCTGGCTTATTTTAATGTTTCGTGCTCTGCTTCCAGCATTAAAAAAACCTACAGAGAACAAGCAATTATTGACTTTGTTTTTGATTTCATCTATTGCAATCGCTGCATTTTATGGAGCAGGGCTAATGTGGGGACAACAGACACATTTATCAATAGCAGAATACTGGAGATGGTGGGTAGTTCATCTATGGGTAGAAGGTTTCTTTGAAGTTTTCGCTACAGTAATCGCTGCATTTCTATTTGTTAGAATGGGACTGCTTAATATAAAATTTGCAACTTCCGGCGTTTTGTTTGCCACTATTGTTTATTTAACCGGAGGAATATTAGGAACTTTCCATCATTTGTATTTTTCAGGAACTCCTACAGCAGTATTGGCTTTAGGTGCATCTTTTAGCGCCCTTGAAGTAGTGCCATTGGTATTGATGGGTTTTGAAGCATATCATAATTTAAAACTGAGCAGAGCAACTGAATGGGTTAAAACATACAAATGGCCAATCTATTTTCTTATTTCTGTAAGCTTCTGGAATCTTGTTGGTGCCGGGTTATTCGGATTTCTTATAAATCCTCCAATCGCTCTATATTATATGCAAGGACTTAACACAACAGCAGTTCATGGACATACTGCCCTTTTTGGTGTGTATGGAATGTTAGGAATCGGATTAATGCTATTTGTTCTTAAAGGTCTTACAAGTAAATATGTTTGGAAAGACAGATATGTTAGTATTGCTTTTTGGTTAATGAATATCGGACTATTACTTATGGCAGTAATTAGTTTACTCCCTGTTGGAGTGCTGCAAACAATTGCAAGTATTAAACACGGTATGTGGTACGCTCGTTCATTTGAATTTATGCAGGACCCCACTTTACAGACACTTCGTTGGTTAAGGGTAATTGGCGATACTATTTTTGCAATTGGAGCAATTGCTTTAGCATGGTTCGTGATTGGACTAAAAACAGGATGGTCAATTAATAAAGACGTAAAAGAAAATCAATAATAATAAAAGGAAGTGAAAAGTTAAAAGTGAAAAGTGAAAAGTGAAAAGTTTATAAAGTTGAAAGTTTATAAAGTTAAAA
>JAVHPR010000403.1:0-8364 GCA_036170695.1 Bacteroidia bacterium | reverse complement strand
TAAGGAGCTAAGATACTATTTTTTTACATGTCTAAAGCAGATAAGCAATATAATTAATTTACCCTTTTGAAACTAAAAGCTTGTTTAGAGTCTTTACCAGCTCGTTTTCCATCTATACTCATTAGAAGTGACCCTTCTGGCATTTTTTGTGTAAAGCTTACCCGTTGCGGAAATTCATTCTTTAGGTTTTCAAAAGTAGCACTGTTTTTTTCGGAGATTATTAATTTGAAGGCGACAGGATCTGCATTCCCCGGAACACCAGCGATATAATTTAATTCGCCATCTTTAATTTTGATTTTTATTCTCTCTGAAAACAGTGTATCCTCACCGGAAAACAATCCTCCGGATCCCTCAATACTGTTATCTTTAATGGGATCCCATTGTTCATACGTCTGCATTTCCCCTTCAACTCCTTCCCACTTTCCTTCCAACCATTTGAACTGGTTAATATCAGTGTTTGGCTTATTGCATGCAGCGAATAGCCCAATTGCAATGAAAGCAATAATATATTTTTTCACGAGATGATATTTTTATATTTGTAATTTTTTTATTTTACTTCTTCAAACATTTCCTGCATTGCTCCTAAATAAAATGCATCCCAACCATCTGCAATACTATTTACAGATTTTTCGGGTACGTTTTCATGCAGTAAATCAACAATAGTTTTTTTCCCTTTTGTTTTAATAGTGAATGTAACCTTCGATGGTAGTTTCCATTGATCATAAGACCATTCCTGCACTAATTTTTTGTTGGGTACAACTTCTAAATTGGTGCCGAACATTTGTCCGCCCCATAAAGAAAATGTTCCCCCGACATTTGCATCCATTTTGGCTTCATCACCCGACCAAATTTGAATTAAATCAGGATTTATCAATGCATCAAAAACCTCTTTTGGTGTTGCATTCATTTCGTATGTTTTTTGAATCGTTGACATGGCTTAATTTTAATAAGAATGGGTAATTAATTTTTCTTCGGAAATTTAGCTAAAATTTCTTTAGCAGCATCTTTATGGATTGTAAAAGTTGTCATTTTTAATTTAACAAAGTCTTCGTGCATATACCAATATCCCGGAGCGGTCTGATTATTTTGTCCGCCACTGCCCGAATCTTTAATCAAAAACCAGGTGCCATTGCTTCTTTCGGCATAACCAACTAAATGCATTGCATGATCATCCGTTGTTGAACCATTTGAAAAACGCAATTGGCGTGAATATTCATCAATATATGCCGAAGGAACATCGTAGGTTGGTATCATTGCTACGCCTGTTTTATTATCCATTCCTCCTTCTGAAACATCACCACCAATGGATATTGAATAACCATTTTTAATTGCATTTTTAATAATATTCATAAAATCATCTAAAGGAATATTGTTATAATCGGCTGAATGCTGCCAATTGTCGGGTACTTTATATTCTGCCATGGTCCAATATGGACTTTCCATCAGAGACATAAAATCAACATAGTCATCAGGGTTAAGTTTTGCAACGTTTTTTAAATACTCAAGGGGTGATATTTTTTTACCTGCGATAGTAACTGATGCAGGTGGTTCTCCTAAGTAAAAATTCATAATGGATTTAATGGTTGCAATAACTTCATCGGTGTTCCACTGATTACCTGCTTTTACCGAAGCCAAATATGCACGCATTTCTTCCGACATTTTTTTGTGATTGTGGAAGGGTTGTCCGGCTTGCATTCCATTGAATGATTCCAATGGTAAGGCTCCATACATTTTCATTGTTTTGCCAACATCTCCTGTTTCTGAACCTTCATCAAATAAAGAGGTTCCGCGTGTGCGTACAAATTCTTTCGCTTTTTCAACATATTCCCAATAAACAGTATAAAGCTCAGATAACTGAATATCCTGATTACTGATTCGTTTAATTTCAGATTCATAAAATGAGGTGGTAGAAAAACACCAGCAAGTTCCCGTTTCACCCTGAGATTCAGGCTTTTGAGCGAATACTGTTTTGAATTCGGATGCTGATTTAGGAACATCGATTCCTGTAAAATCCATGCGGAAAGAAAGGGGAGGAGTTTTCTTCGGCTCTTCAAAGGTTTGAATTCCCTTTTTTATCTGCTCATAAAATTCATTTGATTTAGGTTTGAAAGATGCTTTATCTTTTCTGCTGGTTTGCGCATTTAAATTGTTGCACATTAAAGCTGCAACTACAATGGTGCATGATGTTTTTAAAAAATAGTTCATAAAATAATCAGGTATTTAGTATTAAATATTATTTCTGCAAGAATATTATTTTTATTGGTGTTAGTAACGGACTCAAAAGTAGCGAAATTATTTTTAATTTTTTTCGTCATCATTTTTTTAACTACTATACACTTTTTGTTATTTTGACGCTATGCTCTAAAAAATATGGAACGCTAATAACGCTGATTGTTATGATTCAAAAAGATTTTCATTTGTTTTTTTTATAAAATTTATGGTTAAATAAGATTTTATTTTAGCTGTGTTCATCATAATCATCTGCGTTATCAGCGTTCCATTTACTTTTTGTATAGTAGTTTAATCATTTTTATAAATATAAATAATGATACTTGTTAAAGGACTAAAATTTCACAATCATTCGTATGTTCAGCTGCCGTTGAGTTAAATAATTCGGTACCGCATATTGCCTATTTGTTACGTCTTCTACCCAAATATACGAAACCGTATTGTTGGTGCCTAAAAGATTAAATACCTCTAAACTCAACCAAACTGATTTCAGATAACGACTTACACTTTGAGGTTTTATCGTTCTGTCTTCCCTCAATGCCTGATAGGAGAACCCAATATCTACTCTGCGATATGGTGACATTCGTAATATCTGTTTATAACGCTCCGAATTAGGCGGACCAAATGGTACTCCGCTTCCGAATAATAAATTGAGGTGCATTTTAAGGTCAGGGAAACCTGGCATTTTATCCTGAAAAAAAAGTCCGAAATTTATGCGCTGATCGGTTGGACGAGGAATATAGCCCGGTTCGTAGCGGATGCTATCAGTTGCAATATTATTAAAAGTATAACCGGGAACAATTTTTTGACCGTCGCTGTTATAATAATCAAAATAAAAATCATCTTTTATATCTTCTCTTGTTTCCATTATTGACATTGAGGCCCATGATTCCAACCCTCTAACAAATTCCCCATTCACTTTCAAATCAATACCTGTAGCATATCCGCGTGCATTGTTTTTTGCAGAATAACGGATGCGGACATTATCTACTTCATAAGGAATTAAATTATCTAAATATTTATAATAGGCCTCCGCAATAAATTTGAACGGACGTTTCCATGATTTAAAATTATAATCGCTTGTTAACACAAAGTGAATAGATGTTTGAGCCTTTATATTGTAATTTATACTGCCTTTTTCATCACGTAATTCTCTGTAAAATGGAGGCTGATAATAATATCCTGTGGAGAACTTAAACAAAAAATCTTTTTTCCAGTAGGGCTTTAATCCAAATGTAGCCCGAGGTCCAACCAATGCCTGATGATTCAAATCCCAATAATTAGCGCGTATTCCGCCGATGATTGAAACAAGTGATGAGTCCTTCATCTCTTTCTTCCACACACCTTCCATAAAGCCAGAAACGCGCTTAGATGAAATATTGATTTTTTGTTTTACCACATCCTGTAAAATAATTTCCTGTGGATCGGTTAACGGTATTGAAAAACCGGCACTATCTATATATTTCCATTCACTTAATTTATCTGAAATTATTTCATTCGAATATTTTGCTCCCCATAGTAACTGCTTACGACCGATAGTATAAGTCCCTTTATGTTCAGCACTATATACATAAGCTGTAAGATTGGTTCTTGCGTGATTCAGGAATGTTCCAACACCCCTGTTTGCAACTACATCACCAAAAGTTGGTTTGCCGAAATCGGTTTCTAATTCATCAATATAATATTGACCTTGTATATCGAAGGTTTCGCTTTCTTTACTTTTAAATGCAGAGCCAATAAATTTTAAATTCCATTTTTCATTATGATCGCGGTATATCGCGGATAAGGCACCCATCTCGGTTGTAAATTTATCTATCTCTTGTCCGTCAAAATAAATTTTCAAACGTAGCGCCTGATTCAGCGTACCGAAATCTGTTTCACGATTTTCCGGAACAATCTGGTATTTATTTGATGCGTAATTACCTAAAAAGTCAAGTTCCCATTCTGGCGTTAAATCGTAAGTGATATAGGATTGTATATCACCAAAAAAAGGTTTATAATTTCCTTTGGTATCTGATTTACCTAGTAAATATTTATTGGTTTTGTAACGTGCGCCAACCAGCCAGGTGAGGCGGTAATTTTTTGTGCTGCCTTCTAAATGAAGATTGGTGCCTAACAAACTTCCGGAAACTGTTCCTGCAAATTTACGTGGCCGGCGATATTGCACATCCAAAACGGAAGACATTTTATCGCCATACTTTGCTTCAAAACCACCCGCTGAAAATAATACAGAGGAAACTAAGTCTGGATTAATAAAGCTCAATCCTTCTTGCTGCCCGGAACGAATAAGGAAGGGGCGATATACCTCAATACCATTCACGTAAACCAAATTTTCATCAAAATTCCCGCCACGCACGGAGTATGCCGAACTTAATTCGTTGCGGTTAGAAACACCGGGAAGCGTAAATAAAATAGCATTAAAATCCTGACTGGCAGTTGGGATATGAGTAATATGAAGAGGATCCAGACGGGAAACTTCTGAAAAACGGCTTCCATCACTAACTTCAACTTCTCTGATAAGATTTTTAAATGTCAAAGCCTTGCTCAAGTCCAATTTCTCATTCGGTGAAAGCTTTACTTTTCGTTGTTCCGGCTTATAGGTGAGGCTGTAAAAAACGATTGTTAATTCTTGATTAGCGGGTATTGTATAGCTAAACTCCCCTTTTTTATTGGTATAAACGGGAGATTGCGATAAACCTAAAATGGAAATACTAATATCTTCGAGCGGTTCATTTTCACTATTAGTTATTTTGCCGTAGATAGTAGCAGTACTTTGTGCAAATGATGCAAATGAAGTAAATAATAAAAAAATAAGAAGCCCACCCCGACCCTCCCTAAGGGAGGGAGTACCAACACACAAGCGCAACAGAAGGCGCAGCGGGGAGCAGTTCCTCCCCTTTGGGGAGGTCAGGAGGGGCTTCTTACTTTTTAAAATCACCGTTTTTCCAGGCTTTAATAAATTTAGCCCAGGCAATTGGATTTAGCAAATTGTTGGGTGGCATTTGACCGGCATAATATAGTTTGCTTTGATTCTGTTGAGAATTGAATTTGTAATTAAGACTGGCATCCATTGCCATGCCTACCATTTGCTCTTTGACATCAGAACGATCCATATTTTTTGATGCCCTGGCTAAATCGTCATCAGGTAAATTAAGATTTAAAAAAGCTTGTTTGAATTGTTCTTTTGATGGCCATGGAAATACTTCAGTAACCTTTAAATAAATTGTATCTCTTTGCAATACTTGTATGAGTGAATAGGTGCTGGAAGATAATGTATCAGGGATAATGTATTGAGCAGGAGTGAAACCAATTGCTGAAAATTCAATGGTGTCGTTTTTTTTAGCAACAAATGAAAAATATCCAAAGTAATCGCTAATGGTACCACGGCGGGTGTTTTTAACAATAATACTGGTATAAGGTGCAGGATGCAAATTTTCCCCTTCTACCACAACTCCCGAAAACTGTATTAAGTTATGTTCCTTTCCTCCTGACTCTTGCCCGGCAACTTTATGTTGCGCCATTATGGTAGTAATGGTAAGAGGTATTAAAATTAGTATTAAATGTATTTTTTTAAACATAATTTTTAGTTATATAAACTGTAACATTAAGAAAAGTGTTCATTTTGATACCGATAATCACAGGATTCAAATTAATCCACGGGTTTCAAAAGTACATATTTATTGACTACATTATAGCATGACTATTAATAACTTTAAAAAAGCAAAATTATTGCATTAAAATTTCTTATATTCGTATGTGCATAAATTATTTAATCATGGAAAAAATTACTTTATTGGTAGTCGGACTATATATTTATTCGGGATTAAATGCCCAGACGCCCATTACCATTACAGCGTCAGATATGCCAAATGAAAATGATTCCGTTTTAGTAAGTGTTAATAGCACCGTTGGGGCTTCCGATCCTTTACTAACCGGAGCAAATTATAATTGGGATTATTCATCATTAATGCCTACTACTCAGCAATTTGAGAAGTTTGATGCTCCGCAAACATTTACTTCCCCTTTTAATTTTTTGTTTAATCCGGGCAATACATCTTATGGTAGAAATAATTATGAATTTGCCTCTATTGCTTTGCCTGGAGGGACTCAAATTTCAGCCGCTTATGATTTTTTTAAGGAAACCACCTCACAGTTTAAACAGATTGGTGCCGGCTATACTGTCAATGGTATCCCAATCCCTTTTTTATATGCTCCTGTAGATGTTATCTATACCTTTCCGATGAATCATTTAAATACCGATTCCTGTAATTATAAGTATGGCTTAAATATTCCGGGTTTGGGATATTACGGTCAATCAGGGCATCGTGTAAACCAGGTTGACGGTTGGGGCACATTAACAACACCCTTTGGAACATTTCAAACATTAAGAGTAAAATCTTCAATAAATGCTGTTGATACGATTTTTTATAATTCTTTTGGGTTTGGAACCAAGATAACCCGACCACTAAAATATGAATTCAAATGGCTGGCAACCGGCATGAAAATTCCAATATTGAAAATTGATGCAAATGTTGTTGGAGGCAATATTTCAGTTTCGGCTGTTCGTTATATTGATAGCAGCCGAGCTGACGTTCCACAGGTTGGTATTGTTGAAGATGCAAAAAACAATCTGGAGCTTACTGTTTTCCCAAATCCTTGTGTGAATGATGTAATGTTGCAGTACAATTTAGCCTCAACTTCTTTTGTTAAAATTAGTATTACTAATTTAGTTGGGAAAACTTTAGTTGACATTGTTGATGGAACACAAAAAATTGGATTGCATAGAAAATCGATTAGTATTGCTGATTGTCATTTAAGTCCGGGAATATATTTTCTAAATCTTCAAACAAATAATTGTACTGAAATTCAGAAAATAGTTGTTACACGTTAATAGATATTTTTCTATTGCTGAATTCAAAAGAATATTTTTTTTTGTAAAATAATTTCTATACTATTACTTGAATTATTTTAGTACTAACCTTTAACTTTATAAACTATGACAAATTCAATTTTATTACAATTTTCAAATTTCGATAGTGCTGCTTCAGGCGCAATGCTGGGAGGTGCATTTGTACTAATTGCTTTAATTTCGGTAGCCATAGGATTAATACCCTTGATTTTTTATTTAATTACGCTGCAAAATACTTTAAAAGAAGTGAGTCCCGAAAATCAAAAAATGCCTCCAAGTAATGTATGGCTTATCCTAATCCCGCTTTTTGGTTTAGTTTGGGGATTTATTGTTGTAAATAGAATTGCAGATTCTCTAAAAGCTGAATTTTTAAAAAGAAATATACAATTGGAGGAGGATAGACCCGGTTATTCAATCGGGTTGACTTATTGTATATTATTATGCTGCAGCATTATTCCAATATTAGGCGGATTAGCTGCAATTGGCGGCTTGGTTTGTTGGATAATTTATTGGGTAAAAATAGCAGGTTACAAAACAAAATTAGAACAGACAAAAATGTTGTAATACTATTTATTGAAAAAATCCCCCCTTTCCATAGTGCGGAAGAGGGGATTTTTTTTATCTGAATTAATTTTACTTTACGGCAATTACGCTGATTTCAACATTAACATTCAAGGGAAGTTTTGAAACCTGAACTGTTTCTCTTGCTGGATAATCACTCGAAAAATAAGAACCATATACTTCATTTACCAAAGTAAAGTCACCCAAATCGGTAAGGAAAATGGTGCTTTTACAAACATTGGTAAAATTCATTCCCGCATCATTCAAAATAGCCTTTACATTTTCCATTACCTGTTTGGTTTCAGTTTTAATGTCAGCAAGCATTAACTCTCCCGAAACAGGATGTTTTGCGACTTGCCCGCTTACAAAAAGCATATTGTTAATTAATACACCATGGCTATAAGGACCAATAGGTGCAGGCGCATTTTTTGATGTGATGATTGTTTTCATGGGTACGAATAACGAATTTATACGAATTTACTTGGTTACGAATAACGAATTTATACGAATTTACTTGGTTACTAATAACGAATTAATACGAATTTACTTGGTTACTAATAACGAATTTATACGAATTTACGAATCTGTATTTATTATTTTTTTTATTACCTATTACCTATTACCTATTACCTATTACCTATTACCTATTACCTATTACCTATTAC
>JAVHPR010000402.1:0-8380 GCA_036170695.1 Bacteroidia bacterium | reverse complement strand
GGATGGGACAATCAATATTTAGATAAGCTACTGAAATTCTGATGCGGTAGCCCTGGGTATCCATTAAGTTTTTGCGAAGAAGTTAAAAAAAAAGCTATTTTAGCACCTCAAAAATGGAGTAAATTCCACTTGTGGCCCCATAATAAATTACAATGCCAATCAAGGGAAGATATAAATATTGTGTTCATAGGTCATACAGAGCCTGTCGAAGTATGTGGGCAAGCCTTAGCCCATTCGACAGGCTCAGGATGACAACACAGGATTTGAGAAAATTCAATTCTTGATTCGTATAAATAACAAAACAATTTAGGTTCATGGTAAATTCATGGTTAACAAAAATATTTTTTTTACGTGTTCCTCTTTATGCCTGGTTGGTTTTATTGCTGTTTTTTCTTCCTTTTATTATTTTGTACCAGAATATTCCTATCGTTATTCATGATAGTTTTGATTGCGGATTCGTTTATTTTCATCTATTAAAGATTACACATACTGTCCTCGATTTTTCTTCTGGTACAATGATAGATCAAATAATGAATGGGGTCCCCAGAAGCAGTTTACCTACCGGATTAAATTTTATATCCTTTCTTTATGCTTGGTTTGATTCTTTTAATGCTTTCTTAATCAATTTTATTATTGTTCATTTAGTTGCATTTATCGGGATGTTCCTGCTCCTGGATAAATTACATGGAGAAAACCAAAACAAACATATTATTGTAGTTACTTCTTTATGTTTTGCACTTCTTCCATACTTTACTTTTTTTGGACTATCAATAGCAGGTCAACCATTATTATTATTTGCTTTTTTAAATATTTTAGACAGGAAGGCCTCCTTTTCAGATTATTTAATTATAGCCCTTTTCCCCTTTTATTCTGCATTTGTTCTGGTGGGACCTTTTATAATCTGCGCTATCGCACTTTTATTGATTATCAATTTCATCCAGGTAAAAAAAATAAATTGGTCATACTTATCAGGGATAATTCTTCTCGTGCTTTGCTATTCGATTGCTGAATTCAACTTGATAAGAGATATGTTTGTTTCAAATACAATAATCTCACACAGGACAGAATTTATTTATATGGATACTATTTTCACATGTATTAAAACTGCATTTGAAACCTTCGTGTTTGGCAATTATGAGGCGCAAAGTTTGCCTACTTTTTTTATTATTTTACCTGTGCTTTATTCTCTCTTCCTTAATAAGACTGATATAAATTTAAAAAGAAACACCATTTATATACTTATATTTATTGCCATTTTTAGTTTGTTTACCGGCTTTTGGACATGGACGGGGTGGGGAACGTTAAGGGAAAAAGTCCCAATCGTTAATATATTTAATATCTCCAGGTTTTATTACTTATTCCCACTCTTATGGTATATCCTATTTTCTTTTTCACTTAATTTTATTTTAAAAATTAAATTTGGAAAACAAATCACGGCCTTTTTATTGTGCGCTCAGCTCATTTTTATCGTTGCTAATAATTATGAATACAAGAATTTAGTTCGGAAAACTGTCGGAATAAAAACTGAAGCTCCTTCATTCCGGGAATTCTTTGCCGAAGCTCTTTTTAAGCAGATAAAAAATGATATTGGTATTCCACAGAAAGATTATAGAGTAGTGAGTATAGGTATTCCTCCAACAATTTCACAGTATAGTGGTTTTTATTCTCTCGACAGCTATTTAACCAGTTATCAATTAGCTTATAAACATCAATTCCGAAAAATTATTGAAAAAGAATTAGATAAAAACAGTGATCTGAAAAATTATTTCGACAACTGGGGAAGCAGGTGTTATGTTTTTTCGGATGAAGTAGGAAAAAAAGCAATTATTACGAAAAACAACGATAAAAAAGCAATTAATAACCTCGCGTTAAATACTGATGTTTTAAAAGAGATGGGAGGAAAATATATTTTTTCAGCTTTGGAAATAAAAAATTTCAAAGAGAATAATTTAACTTTTTTAAAAGTTTACAAAAGCGACACATCAATATGGAATGTTTATGTGTATGAGGTAAATTAAGTTTTTTTTATATAATTTTATTGAATTAAGTTTAATATACTACCTTGGGAATAATAGAAAAGCAAGCTACCAAAAACACCATATATTCTTACCTTGGAGCGGCAATAGGTTTTTTAACTGTAATGTGGTTGTCCCATTCATTAACTACTGATGAAAATGGATTAATCAGAATCTTAATATCCGTTTCAACGATAATAGCTCAATTCTCAAGTTTAGGATTCACAGCGGTTACTATTCGATTATTCCCTTATTTTCGAAATAAAGAGAAGGGGCATCAAGGTTTTCTTTTTTATGCTATTGTTGTTTCCATAGTCGGTTTTTTACTTTGCTGGCTTGTGTTTTATTTTTTCAAGTCAACAATAATTGAAAACAATATAGAGAAATCACATCTTTTTGTCGACTACCTTTTTTACCTGATGCCCCTAAGTTTTTTTGCTTTGTTTTTCGCAGTATTTGATGCTTATTTACGGGCATGTTATAGTTCCGTGATTGGCCCTTTTGCGAAAGACTTCTTACAACGCATTGTTATACTTGCCGTATTAGCCCTTTACTTCTTTAAATTTATCAACTTTCCTCTCTTTTTATTTTGCTATATTATTGCAACCAGTCTGCCAACTATTATTCTGATGTTTTATATCGTTAGGTTGAAAGAGTGGCATATTAAACCTGTAAAAGGCTTTATTAATAAGGAATTGGCAAATCAAATTATTAAGGTAAGCCTATTTTCATTGTTTGCTGGGTTTTCAGGCACTATCATCATGAATGTAGATAGTATAATGGTCAACCAAATGCTTGGTCTCAGCGAAACAGGCGTTTATGGTATCGCCTTTTTTTTCGGCTCCATTATGATGATTCCTGCCCGTTCTATTTATAGGATTACATCCAGTATTATTGCGGATTGTTTTAAAGATAACAACCTCACGGAAATTAAAAAACTATACAATAAAACATGTAATACAGGAATGGCCGTGGGGAATATTTTATTTATCGGGATATGCATAAACATTGATAATATAATGATGTTGTTACCCCCTGAATATGCCGCTGGAAAAAATGTAATTTTATTTATTGGTGCCGGATATATTTCAGAGTTGGCAACAGGAATTAACCAGATAATTATTGCTAACTCAAAATATTATTATTACGAGGGGTATTTTGTGATAGTAGTCGTTGCTATTACGATAGTATCAAATTATTTGCTGATCCCTGTTTATGGAATCATGGGCTCTGCAATAGCCACAGCCATTACTATAACAACAAGCAATTTAATTAAGTGGTTATTTATTCTGTATAAATTTAAAATGCAGCCCTATGATTTTAATTCAGTAAAACTTGTTGTTATTTCAATTATTGTTTTTTTAATTGGGCATTTCATCCCGGTGTTCAGCAACTTCCTTATAGATATCGCCATCAGAAGTTTAATGACAGGAGGAATATTTGCGTTATTATTGTTAAAAACAGAAGCTACACCGGATATAAACAATAAAATCAGAAAAAATTTAAAACGGTTTTCTATCAATATCTGATTTCTTTTAAGTGGCTTTCAGCACCATCTTCCTCACTACCTCAATCCACTTCGGATGATTGTTTAAACTTTCAACCAAGGTGATTTTTTCACCACCATGCTTTTTAAAAATCTCGTTGTATTCTGTTCCTATTTCGTGAATAGTTTCCAGGCAATCCACCGTAAAAGAAAGGGAAAATACCAGCATATTCTTTTTACCCTCTTTTGCCTTTTGAATAATTACTTTATCACTATATGGCTGAATCCATTTATCGCTAAGCCTTGACTGAAAAGCCGTTTCATATTTCCCTTCGGGAATATTTAATCGTTTTACCATCTGACGTGTAGTTTCAAAACAGCTTGCACGGTAACAATAGTGGTTGTTTTCTGTAATGGATTTGCAGCAATCACCCATAGTACACTTGTTTTCACCATAGTGTGCCGCTCCTTTCATAATGTGGCGTTCGGGCAAACCGTGATAACTGAATAAAAAATAATCATAACTATTCAGATAATACTTTTTCGCAACCGAAGCACAGGCATCAAGAAAATCGGGGTTATCATAAAATTTTGAACTAATTTCAACAGAGGGGGTAACGTTCCATTTAGCAATAATTCTTAGTACTTCTTCAACAGATGATCCGGTGCTTGATGATGCATATTGTGGATACATCGGAATCACAATAATTTTTTTTACATGAGCGTCGCGAAGTTTATTCAGGGCTGACTCAATACTTGGTTTTTGGTAGCGCATCCCCAGTTCAACAATAAATGAATCACCTAAAGTTTTCTGCAATGCGGTTTTCACTTTTATACTATTCGTTAATAGCGGTGAACCTTCATCGGTCCATATCTTTTGATATAATTTTGCTGATTTTGGAGCACGAAAAGGTACAATGATGCCGTTGACCAATAAAAAACGCCCTATTGGATTTATATCAATCACACGAGGATCACTCAGGAATTGAGATAAATATTTTCTTACGTCCGACACTTTTGGACTATCCGGTGTTCCCAGATTTATGAGTAGTACGCCTGTTTTCATAATTTTTTTTTATTTCACCACTAATTTTCAACATAGAGTTCACAGAGGTAATGGCAGTTTTATGCGTGCGTTGTCAGTCAGAGCCTGTCGAAGACTGTGCGTTAGCCCTTTTAGAATTGAAAGAAAGTTTTGGTAATGATTCGTAATTCCCATTTATCAGAGCTTCTTTCTTTTTCCTGCTCCATCCCTTTATTTTCTTTTCAAATGCAATTGCGCTCAAGGGATTGTCAAAAATTTCATAAAACACAATTCGTACTGGTTTTCGAGTAAATGTGTAACAATTTCTATTTATCCCTTGCTGGTGTTCCTCAAATCTTTTTTCCAAATTGTTTGTAACACCAATATAATATGAATCATCACAGCATTGCAATATATAAACATACATTGTTTTCATAATCAAAACCTATTTTAAGAAACCTCCGCCCAGTCTTCGACAGGCTCTGACTGACCACCCAGACAATGTAATTGAATTAATTTTTTAAATATGCAAAGCCCTTTTTCCGGTTGCATCTAAACAAGCCTCTTTAAAAGCTTCCGTGTAAGTAGGATGGGCATGGCTCATACGTGAAATATCCTCGGCACTGGCACGAAATTCCATTGCAACCACTGCTTCGGCGATCATATCGGCTGCCCGTGGCCCGATGATATGCACACCTAATATTTCATCGGTTGCCTCATCAGCCAGTACTTTTACAAAACCATCTATATCCATTGATGCACGAGCTCTTCCGCTTGCCCTGAAAGGGAAACTACCGACTTTGTATTTTTTTTCCTGGGTTTTTAATTGCTCTTCAGTGAAACCAACAGCGGCTACTTCCGGCCATGTATAAACCACTCCCGGTATTAAATTATAATCAATATGCGGCTTTTGTCCTGCGATAATTTCTGCAACAAAAGCGCCTTCATCACCCGCTTTATGAGCGAGCATCGCCCCTTTCACCACATCACCAATTGCATATATACCGTCGATATTAGTTTTTAACTGATCATCAGTTTCAATTTTACCCTGTTTATCCATTTTTACGCCAACTTTATCTAAGCCCAGATTATCCGTAAACGCCTTTCGTCCCACAGAAACCAAACAATAATCACCCTTCAATTCAAGTTTCTCGCCTTTTAAATTATCGGCAGAAACTGTTACCTCATTATCTTTGGCTGTTACACTGGTCACTTTATGGCTCAGGTAAAATCCTAAACCCAATTTTTTCAGACTTCTTAATAATTCCTTGCTCAAAGCAGCATCCATAGTACCAATGATGCTTCCGGTAAATTCAAGTATAGAAACTTTTGAACCTAATCTGGCATACACCGAACCCAATTCCAACCCGATTGCACCTCCGCCAATAACAATCAGATGTTTAGGTATTTCAGTTAATTCCAAGGCTTCTGTTGAAGTAATAATACGTTTTTTATCAATTTCAATTCCCGGTAATGATGCGGATTTTGAACCTGTAGCGACAATTGTTTTCACAGATTCAATTTGTGTTTTCTTCCCCTCTGCGTCTGTAATTTCAATTGTGTTTTTATTGACAAATGAGCCATGACCAGTAAAAACAGTAATTTTATTTTTCTTCATCAAATAATTAATTCCATCAGAAGTCTGCTTTACCACCTCTCTTTTGCGGTTAATCATTTGCAAAAAATTCACTTTAATCTCTTTTACATCAATACCGTGCTCCGCAAATGTATGTGTGGCATTATAATAATGTTCTGATGAATCCAACATTGCTTTGGATGGAATACATCCCACATTCAAACAAGTTCCACCAAGGGCATTATAACGCTCAATAAGAGCTGTTTTCATCCCTAATTGCGCACAACGAATTGCAGCAATATAACCACCTGGTCCGGAACCAATTATTGTAACATCAAATTTTTCCATTGTTTTTAGGTTTGAGAAATGAAATTTTAGAAATGAGATTTTAGATTTGAACGATCAGCTAAATTTTGACACAAAATTACTGTTTTCTGAACATCTTAAATCTCAGAAGCCATGAATAGACAACAAGGAGCAACGACAAATACATAGCCCCACGAGCAATATAATCTCCGTAACGGGTATAAAAAGTCAAATCAGTATTCAATTTAATTTGTGCTTTAATGGCTGCAGGAACCCACCATTTTGTTGCTTGTTGTATTTCACCTTTATCTGTGATGAAACAGGAAATACCGGTATTTGCAGAGCGCGTGACATATCTCCGTGTTTCAATAGCTCTTAATGCCCCGTATTTTAAATGTTGTTTATAGCCGGGAGTATCGCCCCACCAGCCATCATTAGTAATTATTGCAATAAATTGAGCACCATTATTAACAAATTCCGAAACATATTCGCCATAAACACTTTCATAACAAACTATTGGTGCGGCTTTGGTTGTATTGTCCAGAGAAACAAAAACACTTCGTTCGGTTTGTACTCCCAAACTCCCTGTTGTTCCCCCCAAATCGATGGCGAACTGCCCGAAGTATTTAAAAATAACAGGGAATGGCATTTTTTCAACACCGGGTACCAATTTCGATTTATGATAAATTTGTATACTATCACTATTATCTATCTGCAGCGCTGTATTATATGAATCGTAATAGCCCTCCTGGCTTCTGAATTTACGGGCAGTAGCGGATAATTTTTCGTTGGGTTCATAAGCCTTTGCTGTTGAAGCACCGGTAATAATTTTAAGTTTAGGAAACTGCTTTAAAAACTGTTTTAAAGTTATAACACTTCCTCGTAATTTTAAATCATGCTCCCATAACTCCTCTGTTAAGGCCGTTTCAGGAAAAATCAGGTAATCGGTGGTGCTGTCTGTTTTTTCCATTGCCAGTTGCAACATTTTTTGCAATTGCCCCTCATAGCCTGAGTTAAATTTTTCGTTATACGGATCAATATTCGGTTGAACAATTACAACATTTACCTCTCCTTTCGATTTAACAGGGATAGCAAGTATAATATATGAAATCACGATAGGCAAAACAAGTAATACCGACAACCAGGCAATTTTCTTTTTCAAAATAAGACGGAAAGATTCTTCGGGAAGAATTCTGTAATCCGAAATTATTTTAAAAACAATACTATTAACAATAAGTATCCATAAACTCCCGCCAAAAGCACCTGTATATTCATACCATTGAATCCAGTCAGGGGTTTCTGCAAAAGCATTGCCCAGAGTAAGCCAGGTCCATGACAAATCCCAATGAAGGTGCAAAAATTCAAATGTAATCCAAAAGCTGACAAATATAATAGCTCCCCACTTTTCGCCCACCCGTTTTTTTACTTTGTGGAATAAAAGGAATATAGCGGTCATCAATAAAGCATTGCAAACTATTGCAAGTATGGCGCCTCCAATAGTGGAGTTTTTTACCCACCAGGTGGTTAAAATATTCCAGACAAAAAAAGTTAAATAGCTACAGGCAAAAAGAGTAAGTGATTTATATTTCTGCGGATTATGAAATACAGCTTGTTCTACAATTAACAGTGGCACGAATGCGACAAACATTAAAGGAACATATCCATGAGGGAACCAGCCAAAAGCCAGTAACAAAGCACTTAATAAAGAGAGTAAAAAAAGATGGTACGTTTTCACATTTGAGATTTGCATGCAAAAATACGAAAGTTCATTTAAGGATAATTTAAAAAAATTGGTAAAATGTAAATTATGGGGAAGGTTGTTTAATTAAGAATTACTGATAAAAAGCCACACCTATACTTCGACAAGCTGAGCATGACATCGCGCAGGCAATGTCGTTTAGTTATGGAAAAAACATCAGCCCACAGTCTTCGACAAGCTCTGACTGACCGCGCGCTCAATGTCATTAAGTTAA
>JAVHPR010000401.1:0-1625 GCA_036170695.1 Bacteroidia bacterium | reverse complement strand
ATATGGCACGTATCGCAGGAGTAGATATACCTGACAAAAAAAGAGGCGAAATTGCACTAACCTATATCTATGGTATAGGACGCAGTAATGCTCAAAAAATCTTAAAAAAAGCAGGAATAGATGTAAATATTCATGTTGAAAAATGGGACGACGACCAAGTTTCAAAAATTAGAAGTATCATTTCAGATAATTTTAAAATTGAAGGTGAGCTTCGTTCCGAAACTCAAATGAGTATAAAACGATTAATGGATATTGGTTGTTACAGAGGCATTCGTCATAGAGCAGGTTTGCCTGTTAGAGGACAACGCACACGTACAAATGCCCGTACCCGTAGAGGCAAGAAAAAAACAGTAGCTAACAAGAAAAAAGCCACTAAATAACAAATAACCATAACAAAATGGCAAAAAAAACAACAAAAGTAGTTCGTAAAAGAAATGTTAAAGTTGAAGCAATAGGACAAGCTCATGTTCATTCTTCATTTAACAACATTATTATTACTATTTCTAATACAGAAGGCGAAGTAATTTCATGGTCGTCTGCAGGTAGAAAAGGATTCAGAGGCTCTAAAAAGAATACTCCTTATGCAGCTCAAGTTGCTGCTGCCGATTGTGCCCAAACAGCATTCGACCTTGGATTAAGAAAAGTTAAAGCTTATGTTAAAGGGCCCGGTGCGGGTCGCGAATCTGCAATTCGTTCTATTTCAACAGTTGGTATTGAAGTAACCGAAATTGTTGATGTTACTCCTTTACCTCATAATGGCTGCAGACCACCTAAAAGAAGAAGAGTATAAACAATTGAATATTGATGATTTTTATAGACAATAATAAATAAACAATAGTAAATAGTAAATAAATAATGGCAAGATACACAGGACCAAAAACTCGTATTGCAAGAAAATTTGGAGAACAAATTTACGGACCAGATAAAGTTTTCGAAAGAAGAAATTATTTACCTGGAATTCATGGGCTTAACAGACGTCGTAAAACATCTGAATACGGCACGCAATTAAAAGAGAAACAAAAGGCAAAATATACTTATGGAATACTCGAAAGACAATTTCGTAGATATTTCGACCATGCTCAACGTAAAAAAGGGATTACCGGAGAAATATTATTGCAGTTATTAGAATCAAGACTCGATAATGTTGTGTTTAGATTAGGTATTGCCCCAACACGTGATGCTGCTCGTCAACTTGTTTCGCATCGCCACATTACAGTTAATAGTAAAGTTGCAAGTATTCCGTCGTTTCAGGTAAAACCAGGATATGTTGTTTCTGTTAGAGAGAAGTCCAAATCGCTCGAAGTTATTACTAATTCACTTTTAAATTCAAGAGCAAAAAAATACTCTTGGCTCGAATGGGAAACAGAAACTCTTTCTGGTAAATTTGTTGCCATTCCAGAACGTTCAGATATACCCGAAAATATTAAAGAACAACTTATAGTCGAATTGTACTCTAAATAAAAAATCGTAAAAACAAAGTAAGAAGTAAAAAGTTAAAAAAATAAAATCAAACAATGGTCAAACAATAGTCAAACAATAGTCATTCAATAGTAACTCATTGTAAAAGACAACTGTATGACAATGTATGACAACTGTATGACAACTGTATGACAACTGTATGACAA
>JAVHPR010000400.1:0-1627 GCA_036170695.1 Bacteroidia bacterium | reverse complement strand
ATGGCACTTGAAGAAAATAGAACAACGCGAGACTATCTCTACGGAAGACTTCTCGCAATAGCAGACCGGCTTGAAGGACAAGCACTCTACAAAGCTAAGGAGAAACGAGATACTAACGCTGCAAGGTTTATGCAGTTATTTGCAGAACACCCACATAAGACTTGGCGGCAAATCGAACTTGCTTTATCACCCTACAAAGCACGTCTCGGTGGCGCACATTATTTTACCGGCTTAATCGATGAGGTAATGTGCATATTTGGTTCAGATGATTTTATTAATGATAAACCATTGAGTGGTGAATTTTTGTTGGGGTATCATTGTCAACGCGCTAAACTTTGGGAAAAATTAAAAACTGAAGAACCTGAAGCAGCACAAGACGAAGAGCAATTTGAATAAGTGTTTATTCAGAAATTAAAAAAATATTTTTATCTAACTATAAAGGAATATTTATCATGGAAACAAAAGAAACATTGAAAAACAAAATTGATTTTGCAGTAATCCTTAGTGTAAATAAAGCCAATCCAAATGGAGACCCGCTAAGTGGAAATAGACCGAGAACTGATTATGAAGGGTATGGTGAACTTTCCGACGTTTGTATTAAACGGAAAATCAGAAATCGGTTAATGCAACGTTATGATGAACTTAATGGAAAAGAAAAAAAAGGACAGGCAGTCTTCGTCCAGTCTGATGACAACAAATTGGATGAGTATCCAAGCCTCAAAACACGATTAGAGGGCGTGTTAGGAAAAGAAATTACAAAAGATAGAAAACAGCTTTTTGATTTGTCTTGCAAAGAATGGATTGATGTTCGCGCCTTCGGTCAGGTGTTCCCATTTAAGGGTGCTGAGAAAAAAGGGAAGAAGAAAAAAGAAAATGAAGGTGCAGGAGCAGAAACCGGAAATGAAAACGATCAAAGTGTTTCTGTTGGAGTAAGAGGTCCAGTTTCAGTCCATCCTGCATTTTCGGTTGCACCTGTAAACGATCGTGTCTCAAGCATTCAAATCACAAAAAGCGTGAATCTCGAAGGCGATGGGACAAAAAAAGGTGCTGACACTATGGGAATGAAGCATCGTGTTAATCATGGTGTGTATGTGTTCTACGGGAGTATAAATCCGCAACTTGCTTCTAAAACTCTTTTTTTGGATGAAGACGCAATGGCAATCAAAGAAGCATTAAGAACCTTGTTTGTAAATGATGAATCATCTGCAAGACCAGCAGGTACGATGGAAGTTAATAAACTCTTTTGGTGGGAACAGAAACAAGGTGAGAAGCAATACTCATCTGCAAAGATTCATCGGACGGTAAGAGATAAGGTAAAACCAAACAAAGAAGAACCCAAATCCATTATTGATTATTATATTCCAAGTGAATCTGAGATCAATAAGGAATTACCTGGATTGAAAGTTGAAATAATTGAAGGTGAATAATGTCATGAAATCTAATTTCACACCAAATAGCGTTATGTAACCATAGGGTAGGGACAACTTGTCCCCACTCTTTCAGGGCAGTTATCAAAATAACGTTTAAAAAAATAAAAGATTCTATCCCATCCCTAACGGGATTTGGAATGTTTGGCGGGTAGGATGTTTTTATAAATATTTCATTCCTAACGGAATGAATAACAGAA
>JAVHPR010000399.1:0-8407 GCA_036170695.1 Bacteroidia bacterium | reverse complement strand
TGACATTGCTGTTTGGTTTAGAATAAAAATATTTAGGGATATTTGTCGTACACCCGATATTCATTTCTATTCTATTTCGTAATTTTTTTTGAAAGACCATAATAAAACCCAAAGCCAAAACTAAGGTAACGGGTTGCACCTGAATTATCTTTAGGGTATTGAGTCCATTCATTAAGGCACAATTCATAAGGATCAAAATTACGCTTTATTACACTATATGTCAGGGTAACTCCAACGCCAAAATTTTCTTCCACTAAAAAAAACAAATTTGCTTCAGGCTCAAAATATGAAGATTTAAAACCATTAATTTGGGGTTGCGTATTTGGAACTTTACTTACAAATGAAGAATATTTAGTTCTGTTTTGCCCAGCTGACACAGCTATAGATAATATGATATTGTTTTTATCCACTATAAAAAAATCGCTCCCTATTTTTCCTGCAATACTATTCATTAACATACTGGCATTGTAATCAGGTATTTTATTTTCGGTAATTTTTAGTAAGCCATTCTTATAATTTAAACCAGCAAAAAAACCTTTATAAAGCATTACATTAAAGCATGCATTTATTTCATAAATCCCTACGAAACTTTTATTAAAAGCTTCATTGGCCAATGGATGTGGAACGGTAATTGATACTCTGGGGTTAAATAAATAGTATTGCTTTTGACGGGGAGGCGTTTCGTTAATCATTGAATTTTCAACGGTATCAGTTTCGTCCTGTGCCATAGCTGTAATCGATACTAAGGCAAACAAAAGAAATAAGATATGGTGGCAACGATTTCTCAAACAATTAAATTTTATGTTTTACAAAGATGAAAATTAATTTGAAAATGTGCTAATGTTAAACTGAATTTGCTTTGATTTATTGCATACTTTCCTACCACATTCAATCGTTATGTATAAACTCAATTGAGGCATCTTTTTCATAATAAAAAGATGCCTCAATTCAAGAACTCAATATGGCATTGTATTTTTTTATAATTATTTTCCACCATAATTTGAAAATGACTTAAGTAATACTCAAATTAGTGTATATACAAATTCTCAAATTATAGTCCGTTTTCTTTATCTAAATAAGATTGTACGATATCAATTGCATTATCAATTACATCGCTCAAAGCGGTAATAAAAGTGCCGGGTTTAGCCAATGAAAGTGCATGTTTTAAAGCATCAACTTCTTTTGGAATGTATTCATAAGATTGCTCTGGATCTGCTTCTTTTATACCTTCAACTAAAAGCCTTACAATGTCATCAGCTTTTCTTCCGCGTAAAAATTTATCCTGCCGTATAATGATATGGTCAAACATTTGTGCTGATATTTTCCCTAGTTCCCGTATATCACTATCCCGTCGATCTCCAGTACCAGTGATAATGCCAATTTTAGCCGGAGAATCAATTGATGATAAAAATTCTTTTATTCCTAAGAATCCATCCGGATTGTGAGCAAAATCAATCATCACTTTAAAATCCTTAAAGCTGAAAATATTCATTCTGCCTGGAGTTTGTGCTGATGAGGGGATAAACGTTTCAAGTGGCATTCGTATATCCTCAATTTTAAATCCGTAAACGTATGAAGCAAGTGTAGCAGCTAATACATTATAGATCATAAAAGTAACTTTGCCACCAAATGTCAATGGTATTAAAGAAGCCTTTTCTATTCTGAATTTCCAGTCGCCTTTTTTTATAGTGATGTATCCATTCTCGTATATGGCAGCAATTCCGCCTTTTTTGCAATGCTCAATAATTATCGGATTATTTTCATCGATGCTAAAATAGGCCACATTACAACTGGCATTTTTACCAATGCTAACACAGTATTTGTTATCCGCATTAAGTACAGCATATCCATCGCGCTTAACGCTTTCAACTATTACAGCTTTTACTTTTGCCATCTCTTCCAATGTATTGATATCTGCCAAACCCATGTGATCAGCTTGTACATTGGTAACCACTGCAATATCACATTTGCTGAATCCTAGTCCTGCTCTTAAAATGCCACCACGAGCGGTTTCCAGAACAGCAAATTCAACAGTAGGGTCTTTTAAAATAAATTCGGCACTAACTGGGCCAGTTGTGTCTCCCTTTGTTAATAGTGAATTACCGACATATATGCCATCTGATGTGGTAAAACCTACTTTGAATCCATTGTTTTTTACGATGTGGGAAATTAAACGGGTAGTTGTGGTTTTACCATTGGTACCTGTTACGGCAATGATAGGTATTCTGCATGATTTACCGGTTGGGTATAACATATCTATTACCGGAGCAGCTACATTACGCGGCAAACCTTTAGCTGGAGCTAAGTGCATCCTAAAGCCAGGTGCGGCATTAACTTCTAAAACTACGCCACCAGTACTTTCCAATGGTTCACTCAGGTTGGTTGCCATAATATCAATGCCACAAATATCCAATCCGATGATACGCGAAATATGTTCAAAAATAAAGATATTGTGAGGATGAACAATGTCAGTAATGTCTGTAGAAGTGCCGCCGGTGCTCAGATTTGCTGTTCCCTTTAAATAACACAATTCATCTTTTGCAAGAACAGTTTCAAGTATGAAATTCTGTTTATTCAATTGTTCTATTGTTTCTCTGTCAATGCTGATTTCAGTCAGCACATTTTCGTGTCCATATCCCCTTCGCGGATCTTTATTTTCCGTATCAATTAATTGCTGTATGGTGGAAACCCCATCACCAATAACATGAGCCGGTTCACGCAATGCAGCAGCTATGAACTTGTGATCAATTACTAATATCCTAAAATCAAAACCTGTAATGAATTTTTCAACAATTATTTTACGAGAATATTTTTTAGCATGTTCATAAGCTGCATGGGCTTCCTCAATAGTTTTTACATTGATTGATGCACCTTTCCCATGATTTCCATCAAGTGGTTTGAAAACCAAAGGAAAGCCAATTTCCCCGATAGCATCAACCACTTCTTCCAAATTTGAAATACATACTCCTAAAGCAACAGGTATTGCGGCATCCTCCAACATTCGTTTGGTCTCATCCTTATTACTCGCAATGTCAACAGCAATGGAGCTGGTTTGATCGGTCATTGTAGCACGAAAACGGACCTGGTTTTTCCCATAACCCAATTGTATTAACGATGCATTATTAAGCCGGATGAAAGGAATATCGTGGGAAACAGCTTCATCGACGATAGAGCCTGTACTTGGTCCCAGACGATCTTCTTCCCGTATTTCCCTCATGGTACGAATATCGTTTTCAAGATCATACTCTTCACCATTAATAAGTGCTTCCGCAATTCTTACTGATGCTTTGGCTGCATAAACACCTACTTTTTCTTCCTGGTAGGAAAAAACGACATTGTAAACTCCCGCTTTGATAGTGCTTCTTGTTCGTCCAAATCCACATTCCATACCGGCAAGAGTTTGAATTTCAAGGGAAATATGCTCAATCACATGCCCCATCCATGTGCCTTCTTTTACTCTGGAAAAAAAACCTCCTTTATTATCTTCCGAACAGCGATGCTCAATCATACTCGGAAGCATTTTTTCCATTCGTTCATAAAAGCCATCAATTTTATTTGTTGGAAAATTCTCTAAATCTTCCAGATCAAGCTTCATTACGATCAATTTCCGCCTCCTGATAGACCAGTAGTTAGGTCCTCTCATCACTTTAATTTCGATTATTTTCATTTGTGTTTATAATTTTTATCAATATAGTTATAATTCCTGATCAATTCTAATTTGTTCAAAACAAAGTTATAAAGTGATTACTACGATTAAATTAATGAAAGGTTTAAGTTTAAATTTACAGCCGGATACAATTGGATAATTTTATGTAGGCAATTTCGCAATTGGCAATTTTATCAGTAGGCAACTAAATAGGTAATTTATTAACCAATGTCATTTAGTTAATAAGCCATCCCACATATTTCGACAGGCTCAATATGACCAACGTGCGGTCAGTCTGAGCTTGTCGAAGACCTTGGGTTGGTGTTTTTAGAAAATATTATTTAACAAACGGCATTGATTTATTATTATAAAATTTTAAAATCATAGATTCGTAAATTCGTTTAAAATTCGTAATTCGTAGATTATATGGAAACTCCAAAAGGGAAATTAATATCAATAGGTGGCAGTGAAGACAAAGGAACCGGTATGGATCCGGCTTTTATTCAAAAAGAGCAACTTGTGTTTTTTGAGTTCGGAATTTTGAAACGGATATTATCCGAAATGAAAGGTATTGATTCCATTATAGAAGTGATAACAACGGCTTCACAAATACCTGAAGAGGTAGGTGAAAATTATGTTCAGTCATTCGGCAAACTGGGCTGTAAAAATGTTGGCGTGATGCACATTAAAAACAGGGAAGATGCGTTAAACTCTGAATACATCGAACGCATAAAAAAAGCTCACGGTGTAATGTTCACAGGCGGAAATCAATTGAGGTTAAGCATGATTTTTGGTGGTACTGATATATTGGAACTTATTCATGAACGGTATCTGAATGAGGATTTCCTTATTGCAGGAACAAGTGCTGGTGCAATGGCAATGAGCAACACAATGATTTATCATGGTAGTAGCACACATGCGCTATTAAAGGGGGAAGTTAAAATTACCACCGGTTTAGCATTTATTAAAGATGTAATTATTGATTCACATTTTGTTACCCGCGGCCGGTTTGGGCGTTTGTCACAAGCTGTTGCCAGTAATCCCGGATGCATTGGTATTGGTTTAGGTGAAGATACCGGAGTGGTAATAAAAGAAGGGAATAAAATGGAAGCAATTGGTTCGGGTTTGATACTTATTTTCGACGGGCACAATATACGCCATTCAAATATGGCTGATTTAGAAGATGGCGCCCCAATATCAATTGAAAATTTAACTGTTCATGTTTTGGCTAAAGGAAATTTCTATTATTTGAAAGAACGAAAATTCTTTGCAGGTGTGAAGGAAACGGAAATGAAATGATAAAGGTATTACTGGATTCTTTTTCAGAAATTGAAGAAAAAGAATAATACTGAAATTCCAATTTGTAAAATGGCTTTTCTATTAACGAAAAAAATCTGCTTGTAAGGCAGATTTTTTCGTTTTATAAGTTTTAAAGAATCAGTAATTACTTCTTTTTTGCAGCTTCTTTGTTTTCTTTGGTACGCATATCCGGAGTACCGTCTTTTTTCAACTTGCCTTCAGGTTTAGCATCTGTTTTTACTTCTTTGTTTTCTTTGTAGCGTTTGTCAGGAGTACCATCTTTTTTAAGAGGACCTGTTTTACTTTCTTGTTGATCAGGTTTTGCTGGTTCTGCTACTTCTGCTTTTTCAACCTTTTTAGGATTTTCTATTTTTGCTTCTTTTTTGGGTTCTGCTTTTGCATCTTTTTTAGCTTCTGCTTTTTCGCCCTTTTTTACTTTTTCTGCTTTTACTTCTTTTTTAGGTTCTGCTTTTTCTTTCTTTTTCGTGCCATCTTGAGCAACAGCTATGTTTAACATAAAAGCCAACATAGTGAATAATGCGATAATCTTTTTCATTTTTTTGTTTTTTTTATTGGTTTAGGTTTTATTAATGATACAAATGTAATTATTCTTTGATACCAAACTCTGTGCCATAATACTTTTATTTTGTATTTTAACAATATCTCTTTTTGCAATATCATTAATGAATTTTTACGGGTTTTGTTCCCAGAAAAATTGAATCTTATAATCCATCCTGAAATAAGAGTTCTATTTTGTAGTAAAAGTCATGGAAAGTTTGACAGCTAAATTTTCTTCTGTTTTTTTTAATGAATATGGGCCATACCTATAGTAAACCCCGGCCCCAAAGCTTAAATAGATAATATTAAGGTATTTTGCCCTAATAATATTGTCAATTTGGAAACCAGATTCGTACATTCCCTTTTCTTTGGTTTTAAATTGAATTGCCAGATGATTTTCTTTATGAGATAACATTCCATACCCAACATTTTGATGAAAAGTTATAATAGGACTGAATTTTCTGATTTTAAATAATAAAGAACCAAAGTTGTGTGAAAAGTGAAAATCGATATATCGATCAGATAAAAATTCGTAAGGTGTAATTGTTTGAAAACTGTTTTTAATAAGTACAGGAAAGTCTTTGTCAAAACTGCCTTCCCCGGTAAATAACAAACCATATGGTAGTGACTTATCAATATATCCACCGGCAATTCTGAATTTTGTCTCGCCAAATTTTTTCGTAAAAAAGGATTCTTCAATACAAACTTCCATTTTATTAAAATTGAATTCACTACGGTGAAAATTCTTAATTCCTTTTGAGTAAGTTAAATAAAATGTTGGATATTTTGTTCTGATACTTACCCTTTGATTTAAGGAATGTATTAATTTTTCCTTATATGCATATCGCAGGTTAATTGTTAGTTCACTATTGGTATAACTTGTGTTTTTTTGTTGGGGCATTGGTATAAATTCATAATTATATTGTGGGGTATGAATAGTGTGATTCAATTTGAAATTAAATTTAGCATACCTGAATGCTCTGAAACCAAAAGCCAAACTATTCTGTTCTATTCTGTCCATTTGAAAAGCCATAAAACCCTTAAAATCAAAAAGGTTTCTGTTAAAATAGTTTAGCCCTGATTTCCCTGTTTCTACTAATGTATTCTGATGTATGCCGTTTACTTCTACTTCCTTGTTTTTATCAACGGTAAAAATAAATTCTCCTCCATATTTCCATTGATGGTCATTCAATCCGTAGCCCAAAAATCCGCCAATTGAAAGCAATTTAAAAACTTTCTCATTTGTATATCCGCCCAAACCAAGCCGGGTACCTTCAAATTTATTATTTACAATAATTTTGGATATATCAAGATCAATGAATTTAACCGGGATTCTATTTATTGCAATTTTCTCCATTACATGCAGTAAAGCTTCAAATTTATTTTTCTCACCCAGACTGTCTATTACTTGATAGGTAGTTAATTCTTTTTTATTTAACGATTCCGTTCTGTATTTACTCCAAAAAAGACTATCTCTATCATTAGCCAAATCCTGAATTTGAATTGATTCCAGAGAAAAATCTTTTTTATTTAAAGTAGGATATAATTCAATGTTTTCGATATAAGTTCTTCCATTTGCACTCGTTCCGATTTTTTTTGAAGGATATTCCCTCATTACCATTTCAAAATTTAATTGTTGAGGAAACCATTGTTTATTATCAATAAAAACATATTGCTGTTGTATTTTAACATCAATAAGTCCTTTTTCATAAGGTTCTGCTATCACGTTCTGAATTGCAAATCTGTTTGTATTTATATAAAGCAAACCTTTTAACCCTTCAAAGTTCGAGTGGGGGAGGGGTTTAAAAGAAATGATAAAAGTGCTATCATTATTTTGATAAAGTGTGTCTTCAATATGAAACTGATATTTTTTCAAGCTTCCATCACTTATAGGATTAAGATAATTTATATCAAATATTTTTATTATTTCTTTATAAAATGAAAACGGTTGAATATCACTTGAAAGCGCTGCAAATGATGGATGTTTAAAGCCTGATACTTTTGTTCCGATTATCGTTTCTTCGCTTATATCAGGTGCAATAAATTTTCTTTCAGTTACCGATTCCATGATCAATAAATGCCCCCCTTTTAATACCTTCTCCATTTTTAACAGTGTGTTATCGGGTTTTGCCGTATCATTTCTGGAAAAGTCATAAATTGACTTGTTATAGGTAGAGTATTTGAAAGATGAAATATTTTCAGGGTTATTTACCGCTTTGTTTTCAATAACCCTTCTTATTATTTTATTTGCAGGATTTTCGCCTTCTCTGATAATAATTTCATGAAGATTAAATGCAGATTGAGCTAATTCTAATAAGAGAATTTTGTTTTCTTTCGTGGTTGAATCCAGACTAAGTGTATAATTTTTATAGCCCAGATAACTGCAGGATATAGTTTTTATTTTCTGGGATTGACTATAATAAAATTTGCCATCTATATCGGTTGATGTTCCTAAATGGGCATTGTCATTGAATAATATAGAAACAAAAGCAAGTGGCTCTTTAGTTACTTTATCAATAACTCTCCCACTAATTGAATTTTGGCAAAAAGAATAATTGGCAAAAAATATTGTGACAAGTAGGAGTATTACATTTGAATGCGGTTTCATTTATTGTTTGGTGCAAATTTTATAAGAAATCCCGAAACGTACTCGTCGTAATTTTATTGTTTCAGTTCGTTAGTTTAAAACAATGCTCATTCTGTGTAAGACTTTCAGTTTCAACAAAATTTAATTGCTTTCGTCATTGCGAGCCCTCTTCGCAGAAAGGGCGCGGCAATCTCAAACTACCATTTACTACTAGTGTCATGTCAATCGTGAAATATCCTAAAGTCATGCTGAACTTGTTTCAACATCCATAAGATTCCGAAACAAGTTCGGAATGACCAACAATGCGACAAAACAAA
>JAVHPR010000398.1:0-8441 GCA_036170695.1 Bacteroidia bacterium | reverse complement strand
ATAAGGAGCTAAGATACTATTTTTTTACATGTCTAAAGCAGATAAGCAATTTATTATATTTGATTTCAAAAGAAATTGATAATCCCCAAAATTTTATACTTTTCTGATCCCATGAAAAAATTACCCCTCATTTATTTCTGTATAGCCATGTCCCTTTCTGCAATTGCGTATATGTCATCAACAGAAACTAATTTTTATAAGAAGAAAGACAAACAGCATAAAGCTTCACAAGCCGGAATGGAAAATGATGCACAAAGCCGCATGAATTGGGAATTAAGACGTTTGGCAGATCCTTCTACAGGAAGAATCCCTGAAAATATCCGGCAGAAAGAATTGGCTTTTGCAAGTACCCTTCCCAATGATGCACTTGATAATTCATCACGAGACAGAACAGCTTTAAATATTGTAAACAGGGGGCCATGGAATGTCGGAGGACGTACCCGTGCTTTTGGAATTGATATTAGTAATGAAAACAGATTATTGGCTGGTTCATGTTCCGGTGGAATGTGGCAATCAAGCGATGGTGGTCTTAACTGGACAATGAGTACTACTTTATCACAATTAAAAAATGCGACCTGCCTGGTTCAGGATAAACGCCCTACACATACCAATGTATGGTATTATGGAAGCGGCGAAGCGTATGGGGCATCGGCAAGTGGCGGCGGTTCCTACTATTTGGGTGATGGGTTATTCAAATCGATCGATAATGGCGCAACCTGGCAATCCATAGCTGCAACAGCCGGTGGTGCTCCTCAGTCTTTTACAACTAATTGGCAACTGGTTTGGAATCTTGCAAATGATGTTTCAGCTAATGATACCACTTCCGAAATTTATGCTGCAATTTATGGCGGTATTATGCGTAGTGAAAATGGTGGAAATACATGGTCATCAGTTCAGGGAGGAAATTCTTATTTTACCGATGTATCAGTTACTACAACAGGAGTGGTCTATACAACATTAAGTGATGATGGAAGCCAAAAAGGTATTTGGCGTTCTGCAAACGGAACTTCATTTACAAATATCACTCCCCCTACTTTTCCTGCAAATTATAACAGAATTACGATGGGGATAAACCCATCGAATGAAAACGAAGTTTATTTTTTAGCAAACACTCCTGATTTTGGTAAAGTAACATTCAATTATTTGGGCGATCCCGAATGGAACAGTTTATGGAAATACACTTATTTATCCGGCAATGGTGATACTTTAGGCGGAACATGGCAGGACCTTTCAATAAATTTACCTGCAACAGGCGGTCAGTTTGATAAATGGTCGGTGCAGGGTTCGTATGATATGATTATACGGGTTAAACCCAATGAACCCAATACGGTTTTTATTGGTGGAACAAACCTCTACCGCTCCACTTCAGGTTTCCAGGATTCAACAAACACAACTTTTATCGGTGGTTATGAGCATGGTGCCTCCTTACCTGTGGTTAACTCATATCCTAACCATCATTCTGATCAACACTGTTTGGAATTTTCACCTTCCAATCCCGACATATTGTTAAGCGCCAATGATGGAGGAGTTTTTAAAACATTGGATAATACAGCAAGTACAGTAGTTTGGCAACCTTTAAACAATGGGTATTTAACAACCATGTTTTATACCATTGCCATTGACCATGGCACTCCAGGCAGTAATATTATTGTTGCTGGAGCTCAGGATAATGGAACATGGTTCACAAATAATAATAATTCAACTTCCCCCTGGTTACACAATTGGGGCGGGGATGGCTCTTATTGTGCTATTGCTGATAATCAAACGAATTATTATTTTTCCATCCAAAATGCGAAAATGGCAAAAGCAACTTGCGATGCAAACGGAAATCCAACCGCATTCACACGTATCGACCCTATTGGTTTAAAGAAGCCGGAATTTATCAACCCTTTTGTCCTTGATCCGAATAATAACAACCTGATGTATCTGGCCGGCGGAAAATATTTATGGCGAAACAATGATTTGTCGGGCATTCCCCTCACCAGTAACTGGGATTCCATTAATACCAATTGGGTACAATTTACTGATTCAGTGCCCACTGTCAACGCTGTAATTACTGCGGTTACAGCATGTAAAACTCCTCTTAACAGAGTGTATTATGGCACAGATAAAAAGAAAGTTTATCGTGTGGATAATGCCAATACCGGAACGCCAACACCTGTTGATATTACTTCTACTACAACCAGTGTGTTATTTCCTGCTTCAGGTTATGTAAGTTGCATTACAACCGACCCTACTGATGGTAATAAGGTAGTTGTTGTATTTTCGAATTACGGAGTTTATAGCATGTATTATTCAATTAATGCAGGAAGCACTTGGGCAAAATGTGCAGGTAATTTAGAACAGAATTCAAGTGGTTCGGGCTCAGGACCTTCAATACGCTGGATGAGTATTTTGCCGGTTGGAGATGGAAAGGTTTATTTAGCTGCAACTTCAACAGGTCTTTACACTACTGATAGTTTAAAGGGGTTATCTACTGTTTGGGTACAACAAGGAATAAATACTATTGGTAACGCGCTGTGTGATATGATTGAAACCCGGATTTCGGATGGACTGGTTATTATAGCAACTCATGCAAACGGAATTTATTCAACAAATATTACCAGCGTGAATGATATTGTTTCTGTGAATGATATGGCAGCAACTAAAACCGATTTGCGATTATTCAATTTCCCGAATCCCGTTTCTCAATCAACAACTATTGAATTTTTATTAAATAAAAAATCTAATGTAAATTTGCAGATATGGGATGAGTGTGGCAGATTGATTGAAACACTCATTAATGAAACAATGCCGGAAGGGAAACACATTGTGAACTTTGACAAGAAAAACTTAAAATCAGGAATCTATTACTATTGCTTAACTGCCGGGAATAAACGAAAGACCAATAAAATGGTGGTGGTTTATTAATTAAGAGTTAAGAGTTAAGAATTAAGAGTTAAGAGTTAGGAGTTAGGAGTTAGGAATTAAGAGAGAATATTTATTGATACATCTGTACATTTTTTAATCAGCACATTGATAAATCAGCACATCAGCATATTCTTTAATCAGCACATCGGTAAATTAGCACATCAGCACATTCTTTAATCATTTATTTATGCTTCATTCTTTTTTTGGAAATTTTGATTATTATAGTTGGATAATATTACCACTTATAATATTTTTTTCGCGTGTGTGTGATGTTAGTATAGGCACATTGCGTCATGTATTTATTTCGAAAGGGTTTCGGAAAATAGTTCCTTTGTTGGGGTTTTTTGAAGTACTTATCTGGATTATTGTGGTGGGGCAGGTAATGAAGAATTTAAATAATATTGCGTGTTATCTGGCCTATGCCGGAGGTTTTGCATCCGGTACCTATATTGGTTTATTTATTGAGGAACGGTTAGCCCTAGGTTTACAGGTAATTCGTATTATCACCAATCAAAACTGTGATAATTTATTAGTGAATCTAAAAAGCGAAAATCATGGTATTACTGTTGTAGATGCGCAAGGTGCGGTGGGTCCTGTAAAAATGATATTCACAATTATAAAGCGTAAAAATGTCAACCAGGTTGTTAATTTAATTCATCTGTATAATCCTACAGCATTCTACTCTATTGAAGATATTAAAAATATTAAACAAGGAATTTTCACTTCCAAATCGACCAGTAATTTTGGGTCTATCAGAAAAATGTTTCCAACACGTAAAGGGAAATAATTTGTAATTTTTTTCTATTTGTTGATATTTATCAGATAATCAGGTTATTTTAAAGTTCTTCTCTTTTTCTATCATTGTAGATAGAACCAGTTCAATAATTTCCGAAGGCAATTGTTGCAATTTTCTATTTTGCCATTTTCTTTCATCATCTACTGATTTACCCGAATGTTTCACGGCTTTTAAAGCATACAATGCTGCTCCCATTGAATGGTCAGCCATATGAGCAGTGGCAACAGCTTGTCCGATAGAACGCGCCACAGCTATTAAGGCAGGGTTTGAAGATTCTCTCGCCACCGCATGTGCGTCCAATGAGGCTTTCATAGCAACACCGGTTGGTACAATACCCTTTTCCCATTCTTTAGCCACAAATAGGGCAAATGTTAGTCTTTTATCAATATCCCCGTAGATAAGCGGCAATACATGTTCTGAACATTCCCTTGCCCATTTTATTAATTTATGATGATTTTTTTTTGTGAGTGGTCCGCCACGGTGTTCAGCAATAAATGAATAACGCGAAGACTGCTTTGCGGCCTTTGCAATAGCTTCACTGCAATATTCTGCAATAAATTGTTTTTTTCGCATATTAGTCCTTGTTATAAATATTGTTTAATAAGAAGAAGATTTTTTTTCATATTAATCTACCAGGTGCATTTCAACCTGCTGTTCAACTTTTTCAATGTTCTTGCCTTTCAAACGAAAAAGCAATAACAGTGGGATGCATAATGAAAAAAACACTCCGACAATTAAAAATACATCATTATAGGTAAGAATCATTGCCTGTTTATACATACTTCCTTTAAGAGCTGTAAGAGCAGCCAATTGAGACGATGCGAGATCATAACCTTTCGATAAAAATAATCGCGTATATGAATTCAAACGATCGAAAGAGTTTTGATCGTAAATAGAAACATGCTCGCTCAGGCGATTGTAATGAAAGACGGTGCGAACACTTATATAAGTGGTAGCCACGGCTATACCAAAGGAACCGCCTAATTGCCTGACCATATTAGATAGGGCTGTTGCCTGGGGAATATCTCTATTATGAAGGGGATATATCGTGATAGTGAGCAGGGGAATAAAAAGTAATCCGAGACCGATTCCCCTCAGAATGAGCGGCCAAAAGAAAGCTTCGGCGTTGGTATTCATATTCATACCTGACATCATCCAGACAAACAAAATAAAAAGTGAAAATCCAATTCCGGCAAGCACAACAGGTGATATTGTTGTTTTTTTCATAATGACTGCTACCACCGGCATCATCAAACCCGCTGCCAGACTGCCAGGTAACATCAACCAACCCGTTTGCTGGGCAGTATAACCCAGCATGCTTTGGCAGAATACCGGTATGATAAATACGGAGGCAAATAATCCTATTCCCTGTATGAATCCAAAAAAAGTTCCAATGGCAAATTGGTTATTTTTCAAGAGTCGAATGTTAAGAATCGGATGTTCAACAGTGAGTTGCCTCCAGATAAAAAATATCCCGGCTAAAATTGAGGATATTGCCAATGCGGTAATATAAGGCGTTTCAAACCAGTCTTCGCTTTCTCCTTTTTCCAAAATTATTTGTAAGGCACCAATAAAAATAATTAATGTTGACAGGGCTAACCAATCCATCTTACCTGTTTTCATGGTATGCTTAGATTCCTTGATATAAAGAAAGGAAAGTATTGCTGCAACAATCCCTATAGGAATGTTGATGAAAAATACCCAGTGCCACGAAAGATGATCGGTGATATAGCCACCAAGAGTGGGTCCGATAGACGGGCCTATAATCATACCCATTCCGAAGATAGCGTTTGCCTTACCCATTTCTTCACGTGGAAAAGTATCAATTAAAATAGCTTGAGACGTTGAAAGTAGGCCTCCTCCGCCAATTCCCTGGATGATGCGAAAAATAATCAGTTGAGTAATACTGGTTGATGTTCCGCAGAAAATAGATGCAACCGTAAATAGAATAATTGATGCAGCAAAATAATTCTTCCGCCCCATTTTTGCACTCATCCATCCTGATAAGGTTATCATCACCACATTTGCGGCAGTATAACCTGTTACAACCCAGCTAATGTCGCCAAGCGAGGCGCCCAGATTGCCCATCATCTGCGTAAGTGTGACATTTACAATAGATGTATCAATGAGTTGCATCATTGAAGCTGTAATAACAGTGATGACAACTACCCATTTGTCAAGTGTGATTTTTGCCATACTGTTACTCTTCGAGTATTACTTTTAAATATACACTCATCCCCGGTTTCAATTCTTTAAGTCCATCGTTGTTATTATCCAATTCAATTTTTACAGGGATACGTTGTACAACTTTAACATAATTTCCGGTAGCATTGTCCGGTGGAATTAACGAAAACATAGCACCAGTAGCTGAAACGAAAGAAGCAACCTTACCAGTAATTTTTTTATCAGGAAAAGCATCAACATCTATTTCCACTTTCATTCCTGCTTTCATTTTAGTAATCTGAGTTTCTTTGAAATTTGCGATCACCCAGATTTTTTGGTCTGAGACAATCGAACAGAGGGGCTGCCCCGCCTGTATTAATTGCCCTTCTACCGCATTTTTTTTAGAAACGACTCCATCAAATGGCGCCGTAACAATTGTATATGAAAGCTGCAACTTTGCGTAATCCAAGTCGCTTTGCCGTTGTTTTATAACACTCTCAGCAACTTTCACCTGTTCATTTGCCGTACCTGTCTTTGAATTTGATTCTTTCTGCTGCTGTTGTGCCCCTGCTATTTGCTTTTCCAATGTTTCTTTATCCGTTTGTATTTTTTCAAATTGTTGCTGAGTCACTGAGCCTTGTAAAATCATTTTTTTATAGCGATCAAATTCTTTTTGCGCATTTGCAAGCCGAATATTAAGTTCATCAATTTTAAAAACACTTGTCCCACCACCTTCAAGCACTGACACTGCATTGACTTTTGCAGTTTCAAGCGATGCTTTTGAATTTTCAAATGCAGCTTCAGCTTGTTCCACTTTAATTTTCAAATCACGGTCATCCAGCACAACAATAGTGTCTCCTTTTTTTACCAATTGATTATCGGTAATAAAAACTTTGGCAATGTATCCGGGTACTCTCGCCGATAAAGGAATAATATCAGTTACTAATTGTGCATCATCTGTGCTTTCATATTTTTGCGATTCGCGATATTTTATAAAACTTAAAACAGAACCGACAATTAATATGGTGATTAAAATTATTCTGCTGATAGTTTTGTTTTTACTTTTTTTGTTTTCTGGCTTTTCCATAATACTAATTTGTTAATTCGTTAATTTGCTAATTTGAAAATTTTATATGTTTCGTTTTCAAATTTGTACATTTTCAAATTGATTAATTATTTTAGTTCCCTATAGTTACATTGAAATTCCTGATGGCAATACCCAATTGAATTTCGTGAATGAGCTGATTTAGCACAGCTTGTTTCTCTGCATTAAGTTCTGTCAGATAATCGGATGAAGTAATTAATCCATTATCCAACTGACCGGATGTGCTTTTGCTGATTGATTTGCGTTTTTCAACAATAGATTTATCAATTTCAATTACTTGTTTCAATTTATCAATTTCACCGTTCTGCTGAAGCATTGCTGTATTCAGGTTAAGTTGGAATAATTCTTTCTGCTCTTCAACCATTTTTTTATTAATCATCAGATTTTTCTTTTCAAAAGTGATAGTGTAAATACTACTTATATCCCATTTTAAATTCAGCCCGGCTAATCCATAAAATCGAAAATCCTGGTTAAGGAAATTATATCCCGGTCTTCCATATGCTCCACTGCCAAAGAGGGAGAGCCTTGGAAGTATTTTGCGATTTGAAAGTTGAATGCGCTCTTCAATCAGATTCTGCTGAAAATCAAATAAACGCAATTCAGGACGCTTAACACTATCTATCATACTTGCAGAAGCAATTGAAATTTCCATAAATGTTGCATTTATATCCACTTGTTTATTGGTAAGCAATGAAAGCACCTGGCATAGAACTTTCAAATTTGAATTCGCCTCGATTATTTTTTGTCTGGTTTTTAACATTTCTGCTTCCAGCACATCCAGATTGCTTCTGAGCATTATACCGTTTTCTACTTTGGAAATCATTTTGTCTGTACGGCTGGCAATATCTTCCATATAGGACTTTAGTACATTCAAGTTCTCTTTAGTGAGTAGGATATTTCCATAAAATTGGATAACTTTTTCCTTTACCTTGTAAAGTTCAACTTCATTTTTTTGTATTTCAGTTTCCGTATTCGCAATATCTGTCTTTTTTTGCTGTGCGCTGATACCACCGTCAAATATGGTTTGATAGAGGTTCATTCCAAAGTTTTCCTGATCTTTTGGAAAAACCATTGAAGGAAATCCCGGAAGGTTGAAACTTGCGACTTCCGAAAATTCGGTGGCTTTTAAATCCAAACTCAATTGCGGAAACCATGAGCTACTAATGTTTTTTAAATTGTTTTCGCCAATAGCTTGCAGATACCTTTTTTGCTTTGCGAGCGGATAATTTCGTATCGTCCTATTTATGCAGGAGTCAAGAGACTGTTTTTCTCCTTGCCCGAAACAAATGGCTGATATTAGAATGAATAATAACGCAAGTTTTTTCATTTTCTGAACAATTTTATTTTGTTAATGAGTTATCTACAAAGGACTTTACGGATTGCTTTAATTTGTTTGAATTAAAATCATTCAAGTCTTTGTGGTTTACCTTTAGAATATGTTTGAATAATGGCATTGCTAAAAATGGG
>JAVHPR010000397.1:0-1640 GCA_036170695.1 Bacteroidia bacterium | reverse complement strand
CTCCGCTAAGTTATATTTTTATCACTTGACCCCCAACTTTTCCGATTGACCCGATAAATACTATCGTTTCAAATCTGTTAAAAGAATGGGGAGGATTATTATTTATTCCAAAAGTGGTAGTACCCGTTTTTATTTTTTATTAATATCCACTTTAATGGAAAATACATTAGAATATAATGCACCAGAAAGGTTTCCAATATTAGTTAGGGCATAATCTATGGTAATTGATTTAATGCGCAAACCTACACCCATATTTGGTTGAAAGGTTTTTATTCTTTTTCCAATAGCGTCAGTAAATGCCTGGTAATTGCCAATTCCAGCTCTTAAAAATACAATTTTCATATAAGATACTTCAAGTCCAACATGCGGATCCATGCTAATTGTATTGCTTTTTATTAAAACATTCCGCTTTCCGTCAAAGGTGGCATCAAGATTAAGTTCGGCAAGCAGGGATATTTTGGGTGTTAAATCAACTGTACGCGCTCCACCCAATAAAAGTGTTGGTAAAGTAATTTCAACCGAATTTTCAGGAATTTCATTTCCGGTGGCAATAAATACAGCCTTTGTTTCATCTGAAAGATTATAGGTCCATGCATTAAATGTAGATGTAACATCGCGCGCCATTGCAGCAAATTTCCATTTTTTGTAATCGTATTGAGCGCCTGCATCAAGTCCGAATCCCCATGCACCGGCAAATCCGCCAATCTTTCTGCGAATAATTTTCGCATTGGCTCCTAACCGCAATCCTTGAATCTTGAGATCTTTTGCATAAGATATAATAAGGGCAAAATCCGTTGCTGAAAAGGTAGTGATTCTATCATAATCAATATTACCATTTGCGTCAATTAATTCGGTAGTGTTAGGAATATCGTCTGCCCCAAAACGAATAGCGGTTAATGCCAATACACTTGAACTGTCAATACGTGTTGCATAAGCACCATAATCATATTTGAGCATCCCTGCAAAATATTCGCTATGCATTAATGCAATTTGATGTTGGTTACCAATGCCTGATAATCCAGCCGGATTCCAATATCCGGCAGTAACATCATTTACAGATGTAATATAAGAGTTTGACATTCCTAATGCTCTTGCACCAACACCTACATTCAAAAATTCATTGCTGTATTTGGGTGCCTGTGCACTGCAATTAATGGAAACGATTAAAGTAATCGCAATAGATAAAAAAAACCGTATAGTCATATTAAGCGTTAAAATTAAACTAATTTCTGTTTCTTTCGTTTTATTAATATTCATTTTTTGTTTAATCTCTTTGCCACAAAAGGCAAGGACTTTATTGTTTCAGTTCGTTAGTTAAAACTATTCACTTTAGTGAAAGGCTTTCAGTTTCTACAAAATTTCAATGTTACCGTCATTGCGAGAGCGCTTTTCGCGATCCCTTCGTCAGGCTCAGGATAAACTCCGCAATCTCATTTACTAGTGTGAGATTGCTTCATCACGCCCCCAAAGCGTGATTCGCAATGACGTTTTAAATTAGCATCTGTTAAAAGAATTTCACTCTTTTATTTAAACCTCTGCACTTTCAGAACAGAGTGGTTTAGTTATTTTTCTTCCAATAGCGGTTGGGTGTACGACAAATATCCCTTTTTCACAAAGATAGGTTGAAAAGTTATAGGGTA
>JAVHPR010000396.1:0-8476 GCA_036170695.1 Bacteroidia bacterium | reverse complement strand
GATAATGCATTAAATCAACGTTTGGCCGTAAAAGTACTTTCTAAAATGGGTTTTGAAGTTGAAATTGCTGATAATGGGAAAATAGGAATAGAGAAGTTAAAGAATGGGAAGTATGATTTAATTTTAATGGATATACAAATGCCAGTAATGGATGGCAACGAAGCGACCAAAATTATCAGAAAAGATTTGAACTCTCAAATTCCTATTATTGCAATGACAGCTCATTCACTGCTTGGAGAAAAGGAAAAATGCATCGAAATTGGAATGAATGATTATATTGGAAAACCCTTTAAACAGGATGATCTGTATCAAAAAATAGTAAACTTACTACCAGAAAAAAAAGAGAATTTGAATTCTGAAAGTAAATTAATAACAAAAAAAGAGCCTGAGGCTTACTCCGAATCAATAAATCTAAATTATTTGAAGGAACTCTCAGGTGGAGATAAACAGTTCGAGAAAGAGATGATAGAACTATTTTTAATTAAAGTTCCAAAGGAAATTAATATGTTAGACAGTGCCTTTATTGATTCTGATTCGGCACTCATTAAAAGCATCGCTCACAAACTGAAGTCTTCTATGTCAATTGTTGGACTATCTGTTCTTTCCAACTACCTTAGCGATATTGAAAACGACATAATAAATATAACATCCTGCTTGAAAAAGTTTACTTTTGTTAAAAATAAATTGAATGAACATTATGGATTTCTTCGAAAGAAATTAACTGATGAGTATTAAATTTACGTAAGCGTTGTTGAATTTCCTTAGTGATTTGTGAATATATTCGATTATAAATAATAGAAAAAAAGATGAAAATATTATTCGCTGAAGATGACGATTTAATGAGAAATTCTCTTGCCTTTTACCTCACAAATAATGGATATACCGTTACAGCTGTTGGCAACGGCATGTTAGTGAAAGAGCAATTAGCGGCTAACGAATTTGACCTCATTATCACAGATTTAAATATGCCCTTCCTGGGAGGCATGGAAGTAATCAATTTTGTGAGAAACGAATTAAAAATGACTACTCCAATTATTGTTCTGACAGCTTTTGGTGTTGAAAAGGCAGAACTTGACGCATTTGAAATTGGTGCAAGCGAATTTGTTTCCAAACCTTTTAGTCCTTCCATTCTGAAAGCAAGAATAGAGAAGCTTCTCGCCAGGCAGAAAAAAGAAATCAATCAAAAAGAGGGATGAGAATAAATTTCTTCTACTTTAAAATAATTACACTATTTATTTTATCTCTTACCGGGAGTTCAAAAATATTTTCTCAAGTAAAAAATGTAGATAGCGCCTTTCATGAAGCAAGAGCCCTTGCCTTCTCATCAAAACACAACGAATCCAAAGCACTTTGTAAAAAGATTTTAGAAAAAAGTCCGAAATACCAAGATGTTCAAGTCCTTTTAGGCAGAGTTTATTTTTGGAATGACCAAACAGATTCTGCAATTTTTATTTTATCAGAATCCATCCAATTGAATCCCTACGAGGATGCATATATTGCATTATCTGATATTCTACGATGGACCGACAAGCCCCTTGAAGCACTTAAAACTTCACAGGATGGCTTACATTTTTTTTCAACAAGTGAAGAATTGTTTGTCCGAAAAATTAAAGCGTTAAATGATTTAGAGAAGTATTCTGAAGCATACGCTCTTGCTGATTCTCTCGTCAGCAATAAAGCAAAAACCACAGAGTTAAGGCAATTGACAGAATCCATAAAAGTAAAAATGTCAAAAAACATTTTTACTTTTTCTTATGATTACGATTATTTCGATAAACAATTTAAAGATCCATGGCATCTTTTTTCTTTGGGATATGGCAGGCAAACGAAGTATTTAGGTAGGGTAACTGCCAGGGTAAACATTGCTAATCGTTTTAAATCAACCGGCTCCCAACTTGAGATGGATGCATACCCCTCCTTAGGAAAAAGGATGTATGCCTACATTAATGCAGGATATTCTCCTGATTATATTTTCCCTGAGTACCGCTCAGGAATATCAATTTACCGGAATTTCCCGCGTTCATTTGAAGGGGAACTGGGATTGAGGATTTTGTATTTCAGTAAAGCAACAATCCTGTATGTAGGATCAATTGGAAAATACAAGGGCAATTTTTGGTTTTCATTCCGTCCAACATTTATTGCCTCCAACAATGGAAATCGTTTTTCACAATCCTATGCTTTGATTACCCGTTATTACTTAAAAACTTCAAATGATTATATCACATTAACTATTGGTTCTGGCCTTTCACCGGACGATAGAACAAGAGAAACTTTACTGCAAAATCCGGATTTGAAAAGCATGAAAATGAACCTTGCTTTCCAAAAGATTTTTAAAGGGAATAATCTTTTTTCTGCCTCCGCCGGGATAATTCAATCAGACTATATTCAGGGGACTAAATACAAAGGCATCAACATTACTTCCGGTGTTATGTACCAAAAAATGTTTTAAACATGCGAATCTATAAAAGAAAGAAACGATGGCTTCATATTTTTTTCTTTGCAGGAATCATTTTTTCTCCAATCCTATCGTATTTCCATTGGGTGTTAAAACCTAAAAAGACTATTGACATTATTATCATCGACAAAACCGTTGCCAACAAGCAAAAGAATGAACACGCTTCTTTTAACTGGTTACTGCACAATTTAAAAATCGTCAGAAAGAATAACAGAGCCCTTTATTCTATTGATGATTATTACGGCTTTTTTCCTCAAAAAAATGAAGAATTCTTCGTGTCGGATTTCGAAAAATTGGGTCCGGAGGAACTCGGTAAAATTCTTAAAAAAAATCAAATGATTTACATAACTGACTCTTATGGTGTTTATAATAATGAATGGTACCAGCATAAGCTAATCTCCGAAAGGAGTGGACTTTTATATGGAGGATTAACAAATATGGAAGTGAATATTTTAAAGCAATATAAGGAAAGTAAAAAATTAATTATTTCGGAATTCAATAGTATCGGATCACCTACACCAAAAGAGGTACGTAATAATTTTGAAAAACTTTTTAATTTAAAATGGACAGGATGGGTTGGTCGTTATTTTGATAATTTGTCAGAAGCAAATACTGAACTTCCTCTATGGCTTGTCAAAAACTACAAAAGACAACATAATTACAAATGGCCCTTTAAAAAGTCGGGAATAGCCTTTGTAAATGAGAATGATCAGATTGAAATTTTAGATGAAGGAAAAGACCTTGCAAAAGTTGTCCCTGAAATAGTTACGAAAAAACAAACCGCTGAACAACTTCGGCTTCCTGAAGTTATTAGCTATCCCTATTGGTTTGATATTCTTCAAATAGATAGCACAAATACTCCACTTTCCATTTATCACATCAGTGCAACAGCAAGAGGTGACAGCATTATGAAGCGAAATGGGATTCCTACAACTTTCCCGGCTGTTATTGAGCATTATGAAAATGATTACAAGTTTTATTATTTTGCCGGCGATTTCGCGGATAATAATATTTCAAGGAATTGGTCACACTTTTCAGGATTCCCTTCCATCAAATCATTTTTTTCTTCTTTAAAAAATGGAGACAGAGAAAATTTTTATTGGAACTATTACTATCCCCTCATGTCCGATATTTTAGAAAGATATCATGATGGTTTACAAACCTCAAGGCGTTAACAGGGACAGTTCCCTTTATAAAAAAAACACTTTGCTGAATTGATTTTCCAACTTATTCCATTATTCAAATTTGCTCCTAATCGTATTTACATTCAGGGTCATTTTTCAATAACTGTATCCTTTTTAAATAATAAAGGTTTTAAATCTATCAGCCTCTTCTCTAATACATCGCGCACTTTTATTATTGAACTATCTGGCTTAATATGTATTGTTTCTATGATGCTGATTTTTTTGCTCAGCTTTTTTTCGCTCTTAATCTTAACAGGTACTGATTCTGGATTTTGTTTGATTTTGATACTATGTGTGACTTTTTTTTCAACAGAAGCGCTGTTTTTTAATTTTAAAATAGTGGAATTGTGGACTGATTCACTTTCTTTAACAATCGTTTTATTAATATTTGAATTAAATGTTTTGCAATGCAGTACAGAATCGGGTATCAGCTTATTTGTAGAAAAGACAATTTTATTTTTTTGTTTAAATATTTCAAACTGCTTTTTTATCTCTGACCTTTTTACATCATCGGTAATTGTCTCAATCCCGAGATTGTCGGTCATTTTGTATAAATCATTCCCCGAAAGGAAATAGTCTTTACTGATAAAATCAAGAAGTTCATTTTTGTTACGCATTAACCCAACCTGCCTGTTACAATTAAAATATGAACTTGTATCGAGTAGAGTACCTATCCATGAATTAACTGACGATTGTTCAATTGTATTGCCTAGCAATGCCAAAAGAGATGGCGTAATATCGAAATGCGTTACAACGGATTTAAAGGTTGCGGCTCTTTTCAATAAAGGGCTATAAATAATTAATGGTACACGAAAACGATCTATTTGAAAAGAAATTGGGATTTCCGGTGCCCTGTGATCCCCGGTAATGATGAATATTGTGTTCGCAAATACGGACAGTTTAGCATATTCATTAAAAAAATATTTCAAGGCATCATCTGTGTACATAACACAGGATAACTCATTAAGATATGGACTCAGAAACTTTTTTTTATCAGTCGCAATAGCGCTTTTTTGAATGCGTTTTTTTGCTTTTTCAATATATTCATTTTGATCAGGAATCAAATATGGGGTATGATTGGCAATAGTAAAAAAAACAGATATAGCGGGTCGTGAGCTTTTTGGCATTTTGAGAAAACTACTAAATAATTCTTTATCTCCATACCCCCAGCTAAATCCGTTATAACCGGGCAATTTACTATACTCTTTTCCGAATTTATTTTGATTTAAGCCTATCTCCACATTATGTATTCTTAAAAAAATATCCATTTTATCAAAAGTAGATTCTGTGCCGCAATAGTAATGGGAACTATAACCATTACAATTCAGAATTTTAAAAAAAGAATTCGCTTTCGGGGCATTAATTCCTTCTTCGAGATACCCATCCTTCAAAAAAGGTAAAGAGCCAAATATGGAAGGTAATGCAGCAAAAGTTCGCCCTCCTGTACTTAAGGCATTTTCCCAAAACAATCCCTTTGCCGAAAGACTATCCAGAAACGGAGTAAAACTTCCTAGTTTTGCATTTACCCCGGCAAAATCTCTCCCAACTCCCTCAAGAATAATAAAAACAAAATTGGGTTTATTTCCATTTGACAATTTATTAAAAAAGGGAGCCAGCATATTATTTTTGGAATTCTTCTTTAGAAAAGGGAAATCACGATCTATCAACTTCTCCGTTGAACCACTTTCTGAGTTGAGATAATAAGGTTTATCGTAAGAAAAAGAATCTTCACTATCAGTTGAATATTTTACAAAAATATTTTCGAAGAAAAATAAACTTTTATTACTAACAACGTAATTCTCATAATCATCGCACGTACCCACTTTATCTTTTTTCAATAAATAACTACTCAGAAAAACAACCAGTACTACCAAGGCAAAGAGTTTTGCATTTTTGAAAAATATAAATGATGATTTATTGATATAATAAGCAAGAAAACTGAAAAGCACAATAGAAAGTATGAAAACCACAATCAATAAATAACTTAGCCCCCCAGATGCTTTGGTTGTTATTAGTACATCTTCGGGGGAATAGCTGAATAAATCACCCCCAAGTGGAACCTTGGCTTTGAAAAAATAAATGCTCAAACACAAATGAATTATTATGAATGAGAAATAAATAATGGCGGTACCAAATCTCATCGCTTTTTTTTTCAACAGCCTCAATGCTATTGATATCGGAAAGATCATGATGGCAATAAGAAGAGCATAATAAATATCATTAAGAAATGAATAATAAATGACGCCTGGAGCAAATGAAATATTGTTTACTACAATTTCCAGCAGATGGGTACCGATAAAGCAGCTCAAAAGCACCAAAGCAAAAACAGTATTTTTGCTTAATGTGGATAAAACAATTGAACTCCATTTCTTTTTAAAAAAACTGGCAATCCGCACTTGTTTTTTTATACTTAAATTATTCTTAACTGTTTCATTTTGAATCTCCGGCAGGCTTGTTTTAATTTCAGAAAAAGATTCGTTATTTTGTTCATAATACGCCCTAAGTCTTCTTCCAAAAAGTGCGACGGATTTATTTGTGGAATTAATAAAAGTCAGATAATAAGGTATTTCAGTTATAGGGAAATTGTTTTTAATAATCGAAATTAAATTTAACTGCATCCAGTCGCTCAAAACATCATTGTATTCACAAAGAAAAATCAAACCATCTACCCCTTCCAGTTTTACAACTGCCATTATTGCCTCCTGCCTCAATATAAGATTTTTTGCAGACACATAGTTATTGATTAATGAATATGACTTTTCAATATTCATTTCGGCCAATTCTCTAATAGCTTCACATTTAGCAGACCATTTCCTTGATTTTAATTTTTTATATGTTTCATCAATTATGTTTGACTCAATATAAAAAGTTTCGAGTTGTTTTTGATACAGCCCGGTGTAATTTCTATGGAGTTTGATAATAGAATCAAGCAGGAACAGCCTGAATTTTTTTTTGCCGATAATTGAAGTGAATTCTTTTTCACTTTTTATATCTTTAAAAGATTTATTTTCAAATAATACCAAAAACAAAAGTTTATTGCCGACTGCATCATAGATAAGTTTACTTTTTAACCCCCTAATCTTAGTTAAACGACCAATTACAAGGGAAATTAAAAAAATCAGGGAAAGAGAAAAAAAAAGTAAAATTACTATTATCAGAATTATTTCTGATCTTTGAAAAGCCATCGTATGGAATTATTACAAATCACAAGTTTTGTGCAAATAAAGATATGTATTTATTCATTTACTTAATAAGTTTTTGGGAAACAATTAGGATTGCTGCTGAAATTTATAATGTCGCTATTTTGGTTTTTGCTTTTTTTATTATGTCTTCTTACATGGTATTAGCAGTAATGTCAATAATGGCATTAAGAGATTATTTGTGGGCAACAAAATTTATAGATTACAATGTTCTGCTGTCTTCTGAGCATGCGCCTTCCCTGTCCCTAATTGCCCCTGCATACAATGAGGGAAAAACCATTGAGGAAAATATCCAATCGCTATTATCATTAAACTATAGTAACTATGAAGTTATAATTGTCAATGATGGCAGCAAAGACAATTCCATGGAAATTATGACAAAATCCTATCAATTGGAATTGGACCAGAATTTTAAATTCGACCCACATATAGCAACGAAGGAAATAAAAGGAATTTACAGGTCAAAGAATCCGGCTTTTAAAAAACTTATCGTTGTTGATAAATTCAATGGAGGGAAATCAGACGCACTAAATGTCGGGATAAATGTTTCAAGCCATCCTTATATTGTGTGCATTGATGTTGATTGTATCATCGAGAAAGATGCACTCTTAAAAATGGCAAAACCCTTTTTGGAAAATGATCATGGAAGAGTTATTGCTACTGGTGGGGTTATTCGGATAGCCAACTCCTGTAAAGTGACCAATGGCAGATTAATTGAAGTAAACGTACCAGATCCCTTAATTCCACGAATTCAGGTTATTGAGTATTTAAGGGCATTCTTATTAGGAAGAATGGCCTGGGCTAAATTAGATGGCTTATTATTGATTAGCGGCGCTTTCGGCATGTTTGACAAACAGATTGCGATATTAGCCGGAGGATATGATCATAAGACTGTTGGAGAAGACATGGAATTGGTAATGAGGATGCGCAGGTATATGATTGAATCAAACCAAAAGTATGTGGTCTCCTTTGTTCCGGATCCATTATGCTGGACAGAGGCTCCTGACAATTTTTCTATTTTAGGGAAGCAGCGAAGCCGCTGGACAAGAGGAACAATTGAATCTTTGTGGAAACACCGCATTATGCTTTTTAATCCCAAATATAAATTATTAGGAATGATTTCTTTTCCCTACTGGTTACTTTTTGAGTATTATGCTCCATTAATTGAGTTTTTTGGTTTGATAATTTCATTAGTATTTTTTGCTTTCGGGTTCATCAATGTGAAATTTTTCTTTCTTCTTCTTTTGTTTGTTTATTCATTTGCTATAACGATGTCAACTCTTGCCCTCCTTACGGAAGAATTTACATTTCATCAATACCCCAGGATAAAAGATTATTTTAAATTGCTATTCGTAGCATTACTGGAGCCTTTCTTTTTTCATCCTTTCGTAGTTTATTCTGCCCTGAAAGGTAACTGGGAAAAATTTAAAGGCGTTAAAAGCTGGGGAGAAATGACCAGAGGAGGATTTACTAAAAGTTAATTTATTTGTTTTTATCAAACAAGGAAAATTTATCTTCCCCCCTGTGCTTTAGCAAAGCAAAACGAAAACAAATATTCGTATATTCGTATTCAATTTATAAAATCAATTTAATTGCTTATCTGCTTTAGACATGTAAAAAAATAGTATCTTAGCTCC
>JAVHPR010000395.1:0-30885 GCA_036170695.1 Bacteroidia bacterium | reverse complement strand
ATAGGGACAGCGTTATAGTGGATTATTAATTTGCACCGAAACTTTAGTTATTATTACTCTAAAATGCAAAAAAGTTTTTTTGCGAGAACATTTAGAGAAAAAAGATTTGATTGATTTTGCTTGTATATTTCTGAAAGAAAAGGATGGAAATTTTCAATAAATCATCATTACTAAATGGAATTAGGAAATAATAATTTCACAAAAATTAATTTATCCATGTTTGAATTAGGTACAGGGAAATCTGATATCACAAACTTTAAGAAAGGTGTTGGTATGATGGGTTATGGGATGCACTTCAACAAAGTAGAAGAGGTAGAAACGCTACTTTCTGCGAGGGCTTTTGTAATCAAGAATCCAGGGACACAAAAAAAAATAGTATTTGTGAACGCTGAACTATGTTTCATTTCAATTTCTGTTAAAAGCGGTGTTGTAAAAACACTAGAAGAAAAGTATCCTCAATTTGGTTACACAGCTGCTAATGTGCTATTAACGGCTCAGCATACACACAGCGCTCCCGGAGGGTACACGCATTATGCATTTTATAATTTAACCATTCCGGGATTTGTACCGGAAATTTATCAAACAATAGTAAATGGTATTGTGGATGCCATAGTTCAAGCGGAATCAACTATTCAGCCGACAAACATTTATTTAAACACCGGAGTTTTTGAAGCACACTTGGAAGTAGCATTCAACAGATCATTAAAGGCATACAACAGCAATCCTGAGGTTACCAAAATCGATAAAAATCATGCAAACCTTGCGGTTGACAGGGAAATGACTTTATTAAGAATGGATGGGGTGAATGGAAAAAAAACTGGAATGCTCAATTGGTTTGGAGTTCATGCGACAAATATTTCAAACAAAAACAATAAAATATGCAGTGACAACAAGGGGTACGCGTCTTCCTATTTTGAAGCTGATATACTCTCTGCCGAAAGCCAAAAAAAATTCTCAGCCATATTTGCACAAGGTTCCTGCGGTGATGTAAGTCCTAATTTTATATGGGACAAAAAGAGAAACGGGGTACGTGGAAAATTCGAAAATGACTTTGAAAGTGCTAAATACAATGGGAAATTACAATACACCAAGGCGAAAGAAATTTATGAGGCAGCAATTAAAAATCAACCGTTGAAAAATGATGTTGATTATGCATTGATGTATGCTGATTTTTCAAACATTATTCCGGACAAAGAATTTACTAACGGACAAGATGTGAAAACCGGTGCTGCGTGCCACGGAGTAAGTTTTTTTGTTGGAACAGACGAAGGTCGAGGAATGAGTCATGCGCTTGGTGCTGTTTCGCGTTTTGTATCCCGTACAATAAAAAATTATGAATTTGTGAAAGGCGTTTTTCTATCAGAAGAAGAACGAAAAAAGATACATGATAAGTATAAAATACATGGAAAAAAAGACATATTGTTTGAAACCGGAGAACGGAAAGTATTGGGTACATCCAATATTCAAAAAATGATTATACCCTCTTTTCTTGATAAAGGCATAGCTACTTTCAAAGAGCAACACAGGAATGGTTCACTCGAAAAACCATGGACACCACAAATTTTGCCTGTGCAAATAATTATCATTGGAGATTTGGCTGTTGCTGCCTTTCCGGGAGAAATTACCACCATTGCCGCAAGGCGCTTGAGAGACACGATACATGATATTTTGAAAAAAAAGGGGATAAAAAAAGTCGTTGTGTCTTCATATGCAAATGCATACTGTGGTTATGTTACTACTTATGAAGAATATCAAACCCAATGCTATGAGGGTGGACACACTGTTTTTGGGGAATGGGCTTTAGCAGCATTTCAAACTACGTTTAAACAATTAGCCATGCAACTGCTTGAAAAACCTGAGGATCGTAAAATTGATACAAGTGTTAAACCACTTGAATTTACTAAGGAAGAGTTGAGTAAGAGAAGTTTTAAGGAAGTTAGGGAATAAGCAACAGGCAACAGGGAAGAGGGAAGAGGGAAGAGGGAAGAGGGAAGAGGGGAAGAACCATTGGCTTTGGAAATAGCAAATAGCAATAAGGAATTTGCGTTGAAGTGGCCGCGATAGGTGAGCTGCATAAAACAGATTTCCCATCATCTTTTTATCTAATGAAAAAAACACTATTTATTACTTTTTTTAGCATTAGCTTAAGTATTGGATTAAAAGCGCAATTTCTTCAAACCTATACCGGAGATAATTTTTCTGGGATAAATGCCGCTTCCTTGCAACCTGCGTCTATAGCCGATAGCCATTATAAATTTGATATAACTTTTATCGGATGGCAAACAGGACTTTCCAGTAATTTCGGAGCATACAATACCAATGTGATTTCAGGTTTCCCGAGTTCATTAAAGTATTATAGAAAAAGTACAGGGAAGAGTTATTATTATAAAAACGAAGAGCTTTTATTTCTTTCCTTTATGTTGACTATAACTCCAAAGGACGCAATTGGCTTCACAAAAAGAACACGCACCATTTCCAACCTTGATGGGGTTGATCAGGATATGGCATTGCTTCTTTTCAGTAAAATGGATAACGCATTGCTAAATAATAAACTACTTTCAAGTAAGATGCTGAGCTTTCAGCAAATGAAATACAAAGAAACCGCAATCACTTATGCCCATGTGCTTATTGATGATAAAAAAGATTTCCTAAAAATTGGCGGAACCTTAAAAATTTTAAACGGAGTGGAAGCTATGGCACTATTCAGTAAAAATGTTGATGTTAAGCCCATTAATGCCGGTTGGGATCAATTTGTAAATTCTGAATTTTCTTATGGATACTCCAAAAATAATAGCGAGGGGTTCAATAACAAAATGTCTTTTGGATTTGATTTAGGCGCTGTATATGAATACAGGCCCGACCACAAAAGGTTTTTTTACGAAATGGATGGGAAGAAGGGATTTGTAAGGCGCGATTTAAATAAATACAAATTTAAAGTTGGTGCATCAATACTGGACATAGGGAGAATAAAATTTACAAAAACTGATGGTAGTGGCGACTTTACAGCTAACCAGACAGTTTCTGGAATGGGAGCTGTAAATAAAAATAGTTTGGTAGATATTAATTCCTTCATAACAAATACTTTTCAAACAACGGTGACAGCAGATAATACATTTAAAATGAATCTACCTACTGCATTGAGTATACAGGCTGATTATCTTTTTCGTGACAATATTTATTTTGGGTTCATGTCATATATTCCTATCTGGTTAAAAAGTGATAAAGCGAAGGTGCATAACATAGCCACTAATGTTTTATCCGCTCGTTATGAAAAAAAGAATTTTTGTATTGCAATGCCCGTTTCCTTTGTACGAAACGGACAGATCAATGCAGGCTTGAATATTCGCATGGGTGCAATTTCATTAGGGACGACAAATTTATCATCTTATTTTTGGGGAAGAAGAAGGCTCTATGATTTGAATTTTTACGTTTCGATGCGTTTCTATCTTCTATACCCTGCACCTGCCGATAAAGATGGAGATAGAGTTTCGGATAAAAAAGACTATTGCCCAACAGAATCAGGGCTACTCAAATTGGAAGGGTGCCCGGATACAGATCTTGACGGAATGCCTGATTACAGGGATTATTGCCCGAATGCAGCAGGTACTATTAAGTTGAATGGGTGCCCGGATACTGATGAAGATGGGGTTTTGGATTATTTAGATGCATGTCCCACAGAGAAGGGATTTGCAATTAACAAAGGCTGTCCGGATAAAGATAAAGATGGGATTTTGGATGTTGCTGACCGCTGCCCAGATGTTCCAGGAATTAAAGAAAACAATGGATGCCCTGAAGAGCCTGTTCTCTGCTGTGCCGACAGTGATGGTGATGGAATACTTGACAAATTTGACGACTGCCCTGAGCTGTTCGGTCCGCTTGCCAATAAAGGCTGTCCAGTTGATTCTAATTCAATTTTTAGTCAGAAAAAAAATAATGAAGAAAAACAGGCTAAACTGATCGAAAAAAATACCGATAAAATAAATAAAGAAAATGATCGTCAGAAATCAGAGAAAAGCGAAAATTTAACTACGGAAAATAATCTAAAAAATAAGACAAATAAAAAGAAAAAATCGACTGGTAAATCAATGATAAAAGATGTCGTTTTGGATACGACAACTATTATTGACAGTCCTTCGACAATTATTTATTTCGACAAAGACGATTATAAAGTAACATCTCACTATTATCGCGATCTCAACAAAATAATCAAGGAACTACGGAAGAACCCTACATCAAAGCTTCTGATTCAGGGACATACAGATAACGACGGTGATGAAGAATATAATATTAATTTATCTCATAAGCGGACAACAGCTGTGAAACAATACATCATTTCCAAAGGGAAAGGATTGATTATAGAGAAAAGAATAGAAGTATTGTATTTTGGTGAAAGAAAGCCTCTAATAGCTAATACAGATGAAAAGAAAAAACAAATCAACAGAAGAGTGGAGTTGAAGTTTATTCCGTAGTATAGTCCAGTTCAGAAGTTGTTTGAAATTTAAAAAACTTTAGTAATTAATAAAAATTCTACTTCAATCTATGGATTCGCCTTCAAAAAAATATAATTATTATAAGGAGATTTTTAAATATACTCCAATGCCTTTTGCTTTTGTTGATATGGAATTATTCAATAAAAACAAGGAAGATATTATAAAAAGAGCCGGAAATAAAAAAATCAGAATAGCCTCTAAATCCATACGTTGCCTTGATTTGATAAAAAATATTCTTTCCTCAAATTCAATATTTCAAGGAGTGATGTGTTATCATCCGCTGGAAGCTGTTTATCTAAGCGAAAATGGTTTAGATGATTTATTGATAGCCTATCCAATTTATAGCGAACCACATATTATCGCTATTTGTAAAGAAATAAAAAAAGGTAAATCAATCATTGCAATGGTTGATTTACCTGAGCATATAGAACAATTAAACCGTATTGCAGAGCAAAAAAACTGTATCCTTCCGATATGCATGGATATTGATATGTCAAGTGATTTTGGCAGCTTACATTTTGGAGTAAGACGCTCCAAAATATCAACAACAGTTCAGGCAATAGAATTATTTCATCAAATTAAAAAAATGAAAAATTTACGTCTTGATGGAATAATGGGCTATGAAGCTCAGATTGCGGGTGTTGGCGACGTAACGGAGAGTTCTATTAAAAATTTAATTCTCCCTTTTTTGAAAATGAAAGCAGTGAAAGAAATTTCTAAACGAAGGTCGGAGATTGTAAATGAAATTCAATTGCAGGGGCATCAATTAAAATTTGTGAATGGAGGTGGGACAGGCAGTCTTGAGTCAACAACAAAAGAATTCTGCGTTACAGAAGTTACCGTTGGATCCGGATTTTATTCACCCACGTTGTTCGATAACTATACTAATTTTCAGCATTTCCCTTCCGCTGCTTATGCTATTGAAATCACCCGTAATCCAAAACCTTCTGTTTTCACTTGTTACGGTGGCGGATATACCGCTTCGGGAGCCATGGAGAAAAATAAAATGCCAAAACCTTATCTGCCAACAGGAGCCAAATTAATTGAAACAGAAGGCGCAGGCGAAGTGCAAACACCTATAGTATATACAGGGAAAGAAAAATTAAAATTGGGCGACCCTGTTTTTATGCGTCATGCAAAAGCGGGTGAATTATGCGAACGATTTAATTCTCTTCTGTTAGTGGCTAATGGGAAAATTATCAATGAGGTAAAAACGTATCGTGGAGAAGGTAAATGTTTTTTGTAAATTCAATAATTAATCATTCAGGTGAAAAATTGGTTTTGAATCTCAATGGAATAAGAAATAAAAAGAGCCCTCGACTTCGCTCTCGATGACATTGCAAACCGGACAAGAATAGAAAGAATTAAAGGACTTTAATCGTTTATCAGGGAATACGTTTTAAATTAATATCTTTTGGTGGGGTAATAATCAAAGGGACTGTTTCTACAGTTACAGAACTGGTATCCAAACCAAAAGCCCTTGCTTCAGATAAACTTAAATGTTTTAAAAAGGAATGAACATCCAAAATTACTTTTTCGTAAAAAGGCAACTCATTTTCATAGGATAAGAATTTTTCAATAACAACAAATCGGAAATCCCCAATAATATTATTTTTATTAAGAGATTTATATCGACTGGTAATATCCACTTCTTTGTTCTTTACCATATCCTCCACAACTTTTCTAAACATCAAATTTACCTTTGGATCAATACGGAAACCTAAACGGAAATCAATACGGATAACGTCGTCATGAATAAATTCACACACTTTGTATTCCATACGGTATGGCTCATCCACAACATCCACATGAACAAACCAATAAATATCAGCACGTTTTGGTTGTTTTTGCATGATGGAATAAATAATTTTAGATTCAATTTCTTCAATATTATTTGCACTTGTAAGGTAAACCAAATGAGTTGCAAATTTTGAAACACTTAAATCTTTGCTCAAATCCTCCAATACCGGCAAATAATCGGCAAGTTTTACAAATTCAACATAACGGTTTCTGATTTTTCGTGCCTGAAACCAGATTAACATAACAGTAATTAGAAATGCGCTAATCAAAATACTGATCCAACCTCCATGAAGAAATTTCCCTAAGTTGGCAACTAAAAAGGATAATTCGATGGAAAAATAGACGATTGCAAAAAGAATAATAGCTCCAAAATTATATCTTTTTAAATACATAAAAAAGAGCAGGAGTGTACTCGTCATCAGCATATCAATATTTATAGTTAAGCCATAAGCGGCTTCCATGTTTGAAGACTCTTTAAAATAAGACACGGCAATTATACATCCTATCCAAAGCATCCAATTGATGGATGGAATATAAATCTGACCCTTTAAAATAGTGGGATACACCAATTTTACCTTAGGCCAGAAATTCAATCGAATAGCCTCGTTAATAAGCGTGAATGATGCAGAAATTAGAGCCTGACTTGCAACTACTGCAGCAGTTGTTGAAATAATTATCCCCGTAACCAGAAACCATTGAGGCATCAATGAGAAAAAAGGATTTCCTCCGGCTAAATCACTTAACAATTTCCCTTCATGATTTAGGAGCCATGCACCCTGCCCCATATAATTTAATAAAAGAGATATTTTTACAAACATCCAGGTGATACGAATGTTTTTTTTTCCACAATGCCCTAAATCTGAATAAAGCGCCTCAGCACCAGTTGTGCATAAAAAAACAGCTCCAAGTATCCAAAAGCCACCCGGATGAATTACAAGTAAATCATACGCATATTTTGGATTCAACGCTTTAAGGATAGTCCAGTTTGTTGAAAGTTCAGATACCCCCCAAAAAGCCAACATTAAAAACCAGATAAACATTATCGGGCCAAAAAATTTACCAATAAATTTTGTTCCAAACTGTTGTATTGTAAATAACAAAGTTAAAATTATCAATACAATAGGAACAGTGTTTATTCCCGGGGTTATCCCTCTTAGGCCTTCAACAGCTGATGAAACGGAAATAGAAGGGGTAATGATGCCATCAGCCAAAAGTGCGCTTCCACCAACTACTGCAGGGAATAGCAGCCATTTATTTTTTGTCTTTTTCACTAAAGTATATAAAGAAAAAATCCCCCCTTCACCCTTATTGTCTGCTCGGAGAGTTAGTATTACATATTTCAGTGAGGTGATTAAAGTGAGGGTCCAAAAAACACACGAAATGGCACCAACTACAACATCTGCTGAAATTGGCTTTTTGCCAACAATAGCTTTCATAACATATAGTGGAGATGTTCCTATATCGCCAAAAATAATACCGAGAGTAACAAGCAATGCTGCTGTCGATACTTTGTGAACCAGATGTTGATCTTTGGCCATTTAATGATTGGTGGTGCTGTAAAAGAGCGCGCAAAATTACAAAATATCAGTACTACTTATAAAAAAATTAAAAATATTTTTTTAAATATCAGTCTGATGATAAAAAGCATTTTCTATTCATTGCCGCAAAAAAGAAATAAATTATTACATTCGTGGCAACGTAAAAAATAATTAAAATGAATTATCAGGGAAAGAAATTTGTTTCTGCAGCGGAGGCTGTAAAAATCATTAAATCAGGAGATAAAGTTTTTATTCATACTGCGGCAGCAACTCCGGTAGTATTAGTAGAAGCTCTTACAGCCAGAGCAAATGAATTGAGTAATGTGGAATTAGTATCACTTCATACTGAAGGTCCTGTGCCATATGCCGATGAAAAATATGTTAAGAATTTTATAATAAATACATTTTTCGTAGGGGCAAACATCAGACCTTTTGTAAACAGTGGCAGGGCAAATTACATTCCGGTTTTTTTAAGTGAAATTCCGTATATTTTCAGGTCGGGGATAAAGCAACTGGATGTTGCAATGGTAACGGTTTCACCACCCAATAAAAAGGGATATTGCTCATTAGGTTGTTCCGTGGATGTTTCAAATGCTGCAATAGATTCAGCCAAATACGTTATTGCAGTGGTAAACCATAATATGCCTACTGTACACGGAAATGGTATTATTCATTTGGATAAAATCCATTCGATAGTAAAGTCAGATAATCCACTATTTACACTAATCACAAAGGATCCCACTGAAGAAGAAAACAGGATTGGGCAATTTATATCGGAAATTGTTGAAGATGGCGCTACACTTCAAATGGGTATTGGAGGAATACCAAATGCAGCATTGGCGAATTTAAATAACCACAAAAATTTAGGAGTTCATACCGAAATGTTTTCGGATGGCTTGGTAGATCTTGTTCACAAAGGTGTTGTTACGGGGATGAATAAAAAAACTGATTTGGGTAAAATTGTGTCGAGTTTTGTTTTTGGAACCAAGAAAGTGTATGATTTTATTGACGAAAATCCGATTGTTGAATTACGTGATGCCGATTACGTAAATGACACGCGGATAATAAGGCTTAACCCCAAAGTTACCGCAATAAATAGTGCCATTGAAGTGGATCTATTCGGACAGGTTTGTGCTGATACTATTGGAACCAAACAATATTCGGGTGTTGGTGGACAAATGGATTTTATACGGGGCGCATCACTTTCAAAAGGAGGGAAACCCATTATCGCATTACCTTCTACTACAAGTAAAGGTATGTCTCGTATTGTTTCAACGCTAAAAAAAGGAGCAGATGTTACCACCTCAAGAGCACATGTACATTATATAATTACTGAATTTGGAGTAGCTTATTTGTATGGAATGAATCTTAGGGAGCGTGCAAAAGCGATGATCGGAATTGCTCATCCTGATTCAAGAGAACAATTGGAAAAAGAAGCTTTTGATATTTTTTCAAGATTTTAATTTTGTTTAATTTTTTTAACACAGTAATATGAAACATATCAATTCGTTTGAAGAGTATCAACAAGAGTATAAAAACAGTGTTGAAAATCCTGAAGCATTTTGGGTGGAGCAAGCTGAACAGTTTACGTGGCAAAAAAAATGGGACAAAACACTCGAGTGGAATTTTGATGAGCCGGATGTAAAATGGTTCACAGGAGGGAAACTAAACGTTACAGAAAATTGTCTTGATCGCCATATCGAAAAACGAGGAAACCAAACTGCAATAATTTGGGAACCGAATAATCCGGATGAAAAAGCGAAAAACATTTCTTTTCAAGAATTGCATAATGAAGTATGCCGATTTGCGACAGTTCTAAAAAATATCGGAGCAAAAAAAGGAGATCGTATCTGTATTTATTTGCCAATGATTCCTGAATTGGCGATAGCTATCCTGGCCTGTGCACGAATAGGAGCTGTTCATTCAGTAGTATTCGCTGGGTTTTCTTTTAAATCTCTTTCAGATAGAATACAAGATTCAGATTGTAATATAGTGATTACTTCTGATGGCGGATTTCGAGGAGCAAAAGATATTCAACTGAAAAGTATTGTAGATGAAGCCTTGGAGCTGTGCTCATCGGTGAATAAAGTTGTTGTATTAAAGCGCACACACGTAGATGTGATAATGCAGCATGGGCGCGATGTATGGTGGCATGAAGAAATGGAAAAGTTAAACCTGACAGGTCTTGGAGACCTTTCTGGTTTTAAAGCCGAAACAATGGATTCAGAAGATCCTCTTTTTATTCTATACACATCCGGCTCAACCGGTAAACCTAAAGGTGTAGTGCACAGTACAGCTGGTTATATGATATATACTGATTACACTTTTAGAAATGTATTTCAATATAACGATGGAGAAGTGTTTTGGTGTACTGCTGATGTTGGCTGGATTACAGGCCACTCGTATTTAATTTACGGACCACTTTTAGCCGGAGCCACCACACTTATGTTTGAAGGAATCCCCACTTACCCTGATGCCGGAAGGTTTTGGAATGTGATTGATAAACATAAAGTAAATATATTTTATACTGCACCAACAGCAATCCGCTCATTAGAAGCAATGGGACTGGACTTTGTGAAGCCCTATAAATTAGATTCATTGAGGGTTTTAGGAACTGTGGGAGAGCCTATCAATGAAGAAGCATGGAACTGGTATAATGTAAACATCGGAAAGAAAAATTGTCCGATTGTTGACACTTACTGGCAAACAGAGACAGGAGGAATAATGATTTCCCCATTAGCTGGAATTACCAAAACAAAACCAGGTTTTGCGACTCTTCCATTGCCCGGTGTTCAGCCGGTATTGATGGATGAAAAGGGAAATGAACTTATCGGAAATAATGTTGAAGGACGATTGTGTTTTAAATTTCCATGGCCAGGGATAATTCGTACAACTTATGGTAATCATGAACGGTGCAGGGAAACTTATTTTGGTGTTTTTAAAGGTTATTATTTTACTGGTGATGGTTGCAGGCGAAATGAAGACGGGTATTATAGAATTACCGGGCGAGTGGATGATGTGATAAAAGTCTCAGGCCATTTGCTTGGTACTGCCGAAATTGAGAATGCAATAAATGAACATCCTGATATTGTTGAAAGCGCTGTAGTAGGCTTTATGCATGATATTAAAGGATGGGGAATATACGCTTTTGTTATTTGCGATAACGAAAGAAAGGATAGTGAAAATTTGAAAAAGGAAATTATCCAAACGGTTACAAAATATATGGGACCGATTGCAAAACCTGATAAAATTCAGATTGTGAAGGGACTTCCGAAAACAAGAAGCGGGAAAATTATGCGTAGAATTTTGCGAAAAATTGCCGAAAATGATTTGGCAAATATTGGTGATATTTCTACATTGCTTGATCCATCGGTAGTTGAAGAAATTAAAGAAGGAGCTCTTTAATTTCATTCTCCAGATCTTCTTTCATCGCAGAAAAAAAACAGCAATTTTTTCAGGTATCTGATGCAATTATTTGGTAGTTTTTTTCCTTTATTGGAGCCTGTTTCAGAAATCAACATTAAATCGTGAAACCTTTAATATAAACATATTTCTGTAATTATTTGTAAAAAAAACTCCGAACTATCATAGTCAGTATATGAAAAAAATAATTTACAAATTATCTATCGGACTATTTTTTTTCACATTCTCTCCTACATTATTTGCTCAAACATTTCCACCACCGTCTGGTGTATATTGCAGTTGTGGACCAACAATGGGATTTGGAAATGGATCTGTTGACCCTGCTGTTGCAGTGAAGCCATTTGTAAAAGGAATATTAGTCAGAGTTGGTTGGGACCTTGTAGAACCGGCCGACAACAATTATAATTGGGTTTTGATTGATGGGCAAATTGCGGCTGCAAATGCTTATGGCAAGAAAATTTCACTCGGTATTGGCTGTGGCATTCACATTCCTCAATGGGTGTTCACTTCAGGAGCTCAACGCCTTGTTTCAAGTGTTCCATTTAATGACACGATTGCGGTACCCTGGAATACTACTTTTTTAAACAAGTGGACAGATTTTATTACAACATTAGGTAATCATTACCAGAACGACACAACAATTAGCTTGGTGTATATGACCAGTTCAACAGGCAACGGTTTTGAAATGCAACTACCTTTTGCTACAACACCAACACTTTTAGCGGTTGGTTACACCGATACAAAAATGATTAACTCTTGGAAAACAGTTATAAATGTTTCAATTCTGCCTTCCCGAATCATTTTCTATCAAATGATTTTCATCCTGTTAATAGCAGCAATGTGGTAGCAGATTCTGTTTACGCTTACGCAGTTTCAACAATAGGAAGTCGCTATGGTGCAAATGCCTGGTGGTGGACGCAAAATAACACAACGGTTTATTCCTCTCAATACAGTATCCTTCAAAACTCAGCTATCAATAATAATTTTACTGGTGTTCAAATGGCTTATAGTGGAACTACAAACCCAAATTCATTTGGACCAGGGGGTATGTCTTTTGCATTACAGCTTGCAATCTCAAACGGAATCTGTTATTGGGAAGTTTGGGACACAGATATTTTAAACACTGCCTTTGATTCAATACTGACTAATGCCACATGTTCGCTATCAACAGAAATTGAAACAGAAACTAGCAATGGAAATAATTTTCAACTATATCCCTATCCAGCTTCTGACAAATTATTTGTTTCTTATCACGATACAGGGAAACTTGAACTAATAATTTTAAACACTTTTGGACAGGAAGTTTTCAGGCAATCCCCATCAAACTATTTGCAGTTGTTAATGATTGACATTTCAAAACTTAAATCAGGGGTTTATTGTTTGCGAGTCACAACAGACAAAGGACAAGTTTTCAATCATAAAATTATGATCACGAAATAGCGATATAGCATTACCATGTGCTTATCACCCATTTATAAACAAGTAAATTTAAATTATAAAGAAGCCACATGGCAACTCATTATTCAACATTAAATGAAAAGGGAGTATAGATATTGAGAGGCACTAATCTGATATTATCACTAATGGTTTATTAAAACTTGTTATTTCGTCTGTTATTTTTATAAAATACATCCCGGCTGGAATGCCATTACTATTAATGGTAATAGTGTGTTCTCCTTCCGAATATGTTTCAATCTCGTTATCATAAGCAGTCTGTCCTAATACATTTAAAATAGAAACTTTAATTTTTTTAGTTTCGGTTAACGTGAAGGAAATATTTATCTGCTCGTTTGCAGGATTCGGATATAATTGAAATGTAGAATTAATTTCATCAAGCCCAATCATTCCGGCATTCACATCCAGATTAATATCATCAATATAAATATTGTTTCCACCATTTGAAGTGTAAACAAATTTAAATCTGAAACTGGAAGTCATATATGAAGTTGGAATTAACGCGGATACCTGCTTCCATTCGCTGCTATTTGCCGGACTAAAAGGAATTGCCGTCATGGCAGCTGTTTCCAAAGCCGGACTTAAAATGTTTAATCGTTGAAGCCATGTGTTATTGCAATTGTTGGAAATAAACAATTGCAGACGATCCGAGGTACTTAATTCTTTTTTTGCATAAGCATATTTAAAGCTGATACTCATTGCAGTTGCTCCTGTTAAATTTATTATTTTGCTGTATAGTTCATCTTTAGTACTCATTGAATTGTTGAAATTATTGAGCATTATTGACTTTGTGCCACTGTACGACGCAGAGCTATTGACTTGCCAAATATTGATGGTGTCTAAACTATTTGAAAACCATTCAGGACCATCTAATGATGTTGTAGTTTCAAACCCTTCAGTAAATGGGAATGTGCTTCCGGAAACAGGCAAAATAGAAAGATAATTTATTTTGGTGACTTCTACAGAGTCATTTCCATTAATAACCTTTAATGTAACATCATATTTCCCGGGTGCGGAATATGTTACAACGGGGCTGTTAGAGCTTGATATGCTGGGGGTTCCGCCGGGGAACGTCCAAAAAGTATTAGTAAAAACACCATTGAAGGAGGTATTTGTAAATGTAATTGGATTAGACGAACCCTGGCATACAACCGTTTTATTACTCGTAAAATTTGCTCTGCACAAAGGCGCTGGAGGATTAAAAACTCCTGTCGCGGCCAGATTTGAAGGTTGCCATAAATTATTTCTTCCGGCAATAGTTGAATTTAAACATGCCTGCATCCTGGCTTTTTGTCCGTATGTGAACATCCGGTTGCAATAGGAATAATCCATTGTATTTTGCACGTTATCCACACTATTTCCACAGGAGGCACCACTTAGGTTACAGCTCTGCCAACCGATGGTTGGTGGTGTATCTGCAACAGAATCATCAATTGCGCAATCCTTATTCACATCCGCACAAGGGTAATAATAAAAGCCCGGCACATTGTTGCCTCCCCAAATATGTTGTAAATTCAGATAGTGTCCGCACTCATGTGCCAATGCAACTGATTGCGTATAATTAGAAGAACCAATACTACCAATATAATTATATCCGACCACAATACCATCCCATAATGGAATTGTATCGGCATCACTTGGCCATACACAATGTCCGGCAAGCCCTGCCGCATTTTGTACAATATAAATATTCAAATATTTGTTTGGAGGCCAATGAATAAGTGATTTAACCAAATGATCACCAATGGTGGTTAATGGTGATGCAATGCGGTTGATGCCGCTTGTGCAATTCCCATCAGGATCTAATTGCGCCAACCTGAATTCAATATCACAATCGGCATGTAAAGGTTTAAATGAAGCAACAATAGAAGCCGTATCGGCCAATTGTTTGCGAAAAGTTTTGTTTAAAATATCCAATCCGTCAAGGATTTGCGCGTCCGAAATATTTTCTATACCGTAATTGTGAATTACATGAAACACTACAGGAATAATATATGTAGCACTACGTGATTTATTATTGTAAAAATCAGAAACAAATTGTCTGGTGGATTTTTCTAATTCTATATCTCGCTTTATAACAGCTTTAGCAATTTCCGGATTTTGTTTTAATGTGGAAATACGCATTTCATCAGATCCACAATATCTTAAATTCTCCTGAGAAACACCATTGAATATGGAAGAAAAGGCAAGTATAAAAAGTAATATTTTTTTCATTAGCATAAAAATTTATAACGAAATTAAGGATAAAGAATGGTTACGAATAAGGAATCATTAAGAATTTACAGGTTACGAATAAACAAACGGCAGCTAATTTACGAAACGGTATGCTAAAAAAACAGTAAAAGCAATTTAGCAAATTCATTTTTTTATCTGTTATTAGTAACCGTTCATTAGAAACCCATTATTTGTTTATTGGCAAAGTTTTTACAAAATCTATGTTAAAATTTACTAGTTTAAAAAAATCCACTATCTTCGTTTCTTCAAAAAAATGATAGCGTGTCCGATAGTTTAGTAATCATACCTACCTTTAATGAAAAGGAAAATGTTGAGCGAATGATTCGCAAAGTGTTTTCATTATCACTACCCTTTCATTTGTTGATTGTTGACGACGGATCGCCTGATGGTACGGCAGATATTGTAAAACGGTTGATGAGGGAATTTCCGGAAAAATTATTTATTGAAGAACGAAAAGGGAAATTGGGTTTAGGTACTGCTTATATTCATGGCTTTAAATGGGCATTGCAACATAAGTATGAATTTATTTTTGAAATGGATTGTGATTTTTCACATAATCCTGTTGATTTAATTCGTTTACGCGAAGCTTGTATAAAAGGAGCTGATGTGGCAATTGGATCCCGATATATTAAAGGCGGAAAGATTGTGAATTGGCCACAAGCACGCATATTGATGTCGTATTATGCTTCTGTTTATGCACGTATAGTGCTTTGGCTTCCTATTCATGATACAACGGCGGGCTTTAAATGTTATAGACGCAAAGTACTTGAACGTATTAATTTCGATGAAATAAAATTTGTTGGTTATGCTTTTCAGATCGAAATGAAATACATTGCCTACAAACTGGGATTCAAGGTTGTTGAGGTTCCTATAACTTTTACAGATAGAACAGAGGGGTCTTCAAAAATGAGTAAAGGTATTTTTAAGGAAGCTTTCTTTGGTGTTCTGCAGATGCGTTTTATGTCTATTTCCTGATGATTTGATCTTCTGTTAATTAGCATTTTTTATTCCTCAATTTTATTCTACTTTTGTAAAAAAATCTACTATGAAAAATACATTTCTTGTTATTACGGTTGTTTTCTGTCAGGCATTATTTGCACAAAACGAAAATCATTTAATGAATATTAAACAATTAACATTTGGAGGTGACAATGCTGAAGCATATTTCAGTTTTGACGGAAAAAATTTATCCTTCCAATCCAATTTTAAAAAATGGGGTGTGGATTGCGATCAGATATTTAATCTGAATATAGAGGGTGCGAAAAAAGATACACTATACAAGCCTTCTATGATAAGTACTGGAAAAGGGAGAACAACCTGCTCTTACTTTTTGCCGGATGGGAAACATATCATTTATGCATCTACACACAAAGGAGGAGATAAATGTCCGGATACAGGCGACTTACGTAAAGGAGGGAAATATCTTTGGCCAATTTTTGGTACCTATGATAATTTTATAGCTGATTTGAATGGGAATATTACCAAACAATTGACTGATTCACCTGGTTATGATGCAGAAGCTACAGTTTCTCCTAAAGGAGATAAGATTGTTTTTACCTCCAATCGTACAGGCGATTTGGAACTTTGGACAATGAATACTGATGGTAGCAATTTGAAACAAATCACAAAGGAATTGGGTTACGATGGCGGTGCATTTTTTTCACCTGATGGAAGTAAACTTGTTTTCCGTGCTTCACGTCCCAAAACTGAAGAAGAAATTAAAGAATATAAGGATTATTATGCACAGGGATTAGTAGCTCCCACTAAAATGGAGATTTTTGTGTGCAATGTGGATGGTTCTGGGTTAAAACAAGTTACACATCTGGGCAAAGCCAACTGGGCGCCTTTTTATCATCCTTCCGGAAAAAAAATAATTTTTTCATCTAACCACAAAGCCGTAAACGGATTTGATTTTCAGCTTTACATGATCAATGAAGATGGTTCGGGGATAGAACAAATCACCACTCAAAGCATGTTTAATGCCTTTGCAATGTTTTCGCCCGATGGAAAAAAAATAGCATTTTCTTCGAATAGAAACAACCATGGAACAACTAATACCAATGTGTTTATAGCAGATTGGAAAGAATAACCTATTGTGCAGGCGCTAAGTTTTTTGTAAAATATGTTGTTCGTTTTATAAAATCCGGGTATCAAAAAACGAATCAAAAAAAACGTTACTATTCTGCATCTTAATGGTTTTAACAACTACATCGGGCATGAAAAGATTTTTTTTAACCGCAATTTCATTGTTTTTTCCCCTTTGGATTCATGCACAGGATACAATTGTAAAACGCAATGGCGAGCAAATACTTTCCAAAATTCTTGAAATATCCACTACCGAAATAAAATATAAAAAATTTGATTTTCAGGATGGTCCGGATTTTATAGAGTTAAAATCCAGCATCAAGTTAATTAAATACACGAATGGTTCTAAGGATGAATTCGAATTTCAACCCGTAACCGAATCTGCCAAGACAAAAGAAAATAACACGGATTATTATAACGGGCCTGTAAATACTACCGGAAAAATTGAATCAACAGGTAGCCGATACAGATACAAGGGGAATAGAATCAATGAACTGGAGATGCACGATATAGTGTTAAATAGTAATGACCCTGAAATAGCTTTATTAGTTAAGCGAGCTAAAATTTCCAAAAGGATGCAATGGCTTGGATTAATATGTGTTCCTGTTTGGGGAGTAGGCGCCTTATCCGCTGTTCTTGGTGGATTTGCAAATGAACCAAACTTGGTGACTTTCGGCGAAATTTGTGGCGTAGCTGGAATAGCTTTTCCCCTGATTTCTGTTCATTTTAAACTCAGACGTAACGCCGCTAACAAGGAAGGCTTGAGGTTGTATAATGCAAAGTTTTAAGCCCGTTGTTTTTTCTTATATTTGTTCAAATAAAAAACAAGATGAAGCATCTTTCAATATTCTTAGTTTTTGTGCTTTGTTGCACATTTGCAAATGCTCAGGATACCATTGTAAAAAGCAATGGTGATCAAATAAGTGCAAAAATTATTGAGGTTTCATCAACAGAAATAAAGTATAAAAGATTTGATTTTCAGGATGGTCCCACTTTTGTAGAAAGCAAATCCAATATTAAATTATTAAAATATTCCAATGGTTCCAAGGAAGTAATCGAAACTCAACAAGCCAGCAATCATGGTAAAACAGTTGAAAGTAATACCGACTATTATTCGGGCCCGGCAATTCAAGACAATAAAATCAGTCGACAAGGCAATCATTTTCAGTATAAGGGAGAAGTCATAAATGAAAGTGGCATGCATGATGTGCTATATAAAAGCAAAGACAAACAAATAATGTTATTGGCAGGAAATGCTAAAGATGCCAAGGCACTTCAATATGTTGGATTTGGAGCTATTCCATTTGGAATTGGAGCCTTGTATTTTCTGACAAAAAACTTAAGCATTGGGTACACCAATAGTACTCAAAATTCAGGAAATTTAACCCTTAGTGCAATTTGTTTCATTGGCGCAGTATCATGCCCGATAGCTTCTGTTTACTTTAAACATAAACGTACTGCTTGTAATAAAGAAGCGATAAAATTGTATAACGCAAAGTATTAAGGTGTAATTTCTATTTCCCTTGGTAAACTTGTGAGTATGATGGCTACAGAATTATTTTATGCAAAAAATTAAAAATATATTTTTCATTTATTTTTTATTGATTTCCTTTTCAGTTACATCACAGGATGAAACTAAATGTCAGGAAATTGATAATAAAAAAGCAATTAATCTATATGAGCAGGGCCTAAATAAAAAATACAAAAAAGAAGAGCGTCTTGCATTTCTCAAACAAGCCATGGATTTGGAACCTGATTATGTGGATGCAAATTTTGCTTATGCAGAGGAGCGAATTAAAACACTGATTTATGAAAACGCTGCATTTAAGCCTACTGAACCCTATTTTAAAAAGGTAATTGAAATCTGTCCAAAATATCATTCTGATCCCTATTATTATCTTGGGTTTATATATTACGAAGAAGAAAACTGGATAGAGGCGGAAAAATACCTGAAAGAATTTTTAAATTTTAAGGATGATGATGAAAAAAAATATAATAAGAGTTACGATGCTTTTTTAGATCAGGCAAAACAAATGAAGCGTTATGCGAAATTGTATAACGAAATCTACAACCATCCAGTCCCCTTTGATCCACACCCTGTTGCTGGTATCTGCACTGAAAGAGACGAATATCTGCCTATTATATCGCCGGATGATCAGATGATGCTTTTCACCCGTAAACAGCCCTATGCAAATAAAGATTTACTCGTTGCTTCTGATAAAGAACAGGAATTATTCTGCTTTAGTATGCGCGACCAGAGTACAGGATTGTTTGATAAAGGGAAACGTATGCCTTTCCCCTTTAATCAGCATGGAAGCGAGGGTGGAGCAACGATGTCGATCGATAATAAACATTTGTTATTCACAGTATGCAAAAATGAAGGAGGTACCCAGGTCAATTGCGATATTTATTTTTCCGATAATATTGCCGGCGAATGGACAGAACCTAAAAAAGTGGAAGGGATAAATGATCCAATATATTGGGATTCCCAGCCCTCTTTAGCGTCTGATGGCAAAACACTATATTTTTGCAGTGATCGCAAAGGTGGACACGGTGGCACTGATATCTACAAAACAGTCAAAAATTTTACCACAGGTATATGGAGCGTACCGGAGAATTTGGGGCGGGTAATAAATACGAGTGGTAATGAAATGTCGCCTTTTGTTCACTCCGATTTTCAAACGCTCTATTTTTCATCTGATGGACAACCGGGAATCGGAGGCAACGATATTTTTATTTCTCGTAAAGGAGAAGATGGAAAATGGACTGAACCGAAAAATATTGGTGTCCCTATCAATACTATCGGTGATGATTTAGGCTTTTTTGTCAGCACTGATGGGCATTTGGGATACTTTGCTTCCAACCTCCCTTCACGTACAAAAAATAAAGCAATTGGGGGATATGATATTTTTTCATTTGAATTATATAAAGAAGTGCGACCAGAGGAGGTGGCTTTTATTAAAGGGAAAATTGAAGATAGTGGTAATGGTGTGGATAAAAAATTTAATGTAGAAGTCAAAGATGCATCTACTAAAAAAGTAACGGAAGCAATGGTAGATACTTCAACAGGCGAGTATATGGTAGCGGTAAATACAAAAGTTAAAAACGATTTAATTATTACCGTAAAAAAAGAAAAGTATTCATTCAGCTCTCAACTTGTTTCCAAAGATTCCATTGTGAATTCAAAACCTGTGAAAGTGAATATGCAGGTAGATACCGTTAAAATAGGGCAACCTTACACACTTAATAATATTTATTACAAAACTAATTCTGCAGATTTAGATCCGCGATCAATTATTGTGATTGAGGAATTTGTGGAATTCTTAAAAGCAAATTCAACTATGAAAATTGAAGTTTACGGATATACCGATGCTCAAGGCGATGACAAATCTAATCTTGCTCTTTCTACCGACCGCGCATTTACAGTTCGTGATTTATTACTAACTAAAGGAATTGATAAAAAAAGATTAATCGACTTTAAAGGTTTTGGAGCCTCTCAACCCGTTGCTGATAACAGTACCGAAGCAGGCAGAGCAAAAAACAGGAGAACGGAATTTGTGATTGTCGGGAAATAAAAAAAGCCCCTCTCTCAATCTCTCCCCGAAGGGGAGAGGCAATAGGTGAGTTGGATATAGATTGTTAATTGTAATACTTTATTTTCTTAATTTCTCTTTCTTTTTTTGAGTTCCCCCCCTCTCCTTTGGAGAGGGGATCAAGGGGAGAGGCTTCCTTTCCTTGTTTTATAATACTCTTTATCTGCAATGTAAATGGTCTTTATTACTTCAGCGTAAATTATTCCATTTCCATCTTGAAAGTTTGTGACCAGTTCAATAGAATATTTTTGGTTAGCTTTTACTTTTGAAATTATATCCGCCAAAATCTCATCTGTTATCAAAAATCTGGCAAATACTTTTTTTTTGATTGGTTTTAAAAATTTTATTGTTGCCGCTTGATCCCATACTACATAGTCCTTTCCAAGAATGTTAATAAGTTGAATCATGTAGATAGGATCCAAAGCGCCATATATACTTCCACCAAAAACGGAACCAACATAATTTCTCGTTTTCCATGTAAGACCCAAAGAGATATGAATGTCCCGCCAATCATCTGATAAAAATTTAATACGAGCACCAGTTCGCCTGTAGGCCGGAAAACAATTAAATGCAACACGACTTAATTTGGCTTTTAAATTTTCTTTTTTATCGGTTTCAAATATTGTTCTTTTCATTTTGATGTAAATAAACTATTCAATTTTGAAAATATTATTAATCTAAAACGTCAATAATTACAAAGGTAATTAAAAGCACAAAACCACAAAGCTTCAGCCCAATCTAACTATTGGGAGCGATTACATAATCTCAATAATTAATTTTTAAACTTTTAATGGTTTTATCCCTACAACAACTGGGATAAATTTATACAAATGCGGGGTTGTTCATAAAATATTATTAATATATTTACCTTAATGAGAGTTTAAAAATATATTTGTGAATTATTCAAAACAGCGTAAAACATAGTAGAAATATAGGCGGTATAAAAAATGAAATTAACGTACGGGCAAAAAATTAAAAACAACACTCTTTCTTCAAATAGCAAAATCAGGTATTGTAAAAATGTACTTATTTTATTTATTGCTTTTTCTTCTTTGACGCTCTTCGCACAAAAAAAAGCAACGCCCAAATCAACAACACCAACAACATCAACGCTCAGTTCCGAACCCAAAATCGATATTGATATTGAACTTACAGCCAAACTAATTCTTGATGGGCTAAACAAAATGCGGATGGAAAACTATTCCGACTCTCTTGAATACAATGAAATGCTTGGAAAAGCCAGCGCTATTCAATCAGAAATAATGGCGGAAAAAGGAAAAGCCACTTTGGAGAATAGCAAAGGGAAATATAAAACTACCGGAAAACGGGTGACTGCAATGGGCGGCACTAAAAATGCAGAAGAGTTGATTCTGTGTTTATCTACAATAAAGGATAAAAAACAAATGACTCAGGAAGAGATAGCAGATGCCGCCATATTAAAGTGGAAAACTGGGAAAAGGGAACAAACCATTATCAACAATGGCAATTATGTTTATGCAAGCCCCAGTGTTAAAGCCGATGAAACAGGTAAAAAAGTATATATTTCTGTTGTTTTTGGTAGTTTCAATACTTTCAACCCTGGTGTAAAAAAGAGAAAAGAACTGAAAGTAAGATTCACTAAAAAAAATAGAAAAATAAAATCACCGGAAGCTAAGTCTTGTAAAAGTTGTGAAAAATTTAAAGATTATGAAGGTTTATTAAAAGGCTTGTATTTGGAAGATGGAAAAATCTTTCTTAAATATGATAACTTTAAAGCGCTGAGCCAATTGATTTCGAGGCAGGGAGATGGATTGGCAGTTGATATCATACAACGTGCTCAATATGAAAAAGCGGATTATAATATTCTGAACACTAATTTAGTAAGTAAAGGAGTGTTGTCGAAAACGGTTAGCTTAGGAAAAATCCAGAGTAAAAATCGTGTCAAACCTGAAAAAAAAGGTGCAAAAGTTACTAAATTGGATGTTCAGCTGGGAAAACTTCCAAAAGGACTTGCAAAAGATACTACTTATGAAATAAATTTATTGGTTGTTCAGGGGGGAAAACTGTGTAAAACAATTATGAAATCATACGTAGAACAGGGTGATCAAGCCTCCACTACTACGCTTCAAATGCTTTTGTGTGCCGATAGCATAGCTCATTCAAAACCACTATTCTCACCGAAATCGGATGATGCTTTATTGAATTTTACCCTTCCTTTCGAAAAAAACAAATTTGAATATAAAGAAGAAGATATCACCCCCTTCTTAAACGCATTGCAAGAACCTGATTTTATTATAAGTGGGCTTTACATTACGGCCTATTCATCCATTGAAGGAGATGCTGAGGCAAATGTGGTACTTCAAAAGAAACGCTCTCAAAGTATCATAAAAGCATTAGCGAATTTGCAAAAAGAAGGTGTTGTAACGGCTGTTAAAACAAGCGATTCCTGGCCACTTTTCCAAATGAGTATGGAAGGCGGAAAGTATGACACTTTAACAAAAATGACTAAAGAGCAAGCGATTAAAGAAATTAATACACAGGCCGGTCTTTCTGATGAATTAGAACCGTTTCTGTCGAAACAACGCTTTGGAGAGATTATTATGGATGTTACCTATGATATCAGCGGAGCTAAAGAAGAAAAGTTTTCTATAAGTAAATTTAACCAGGCGGCAAAAAAAGGCGAAATAAACCAGGCGTATAAAATCCAATTCTATATTGACAAACAAATTCGCGAAAAAAAATACACTGCGAATGCCTACCGAAAAATTGAAATCCCTGACGAAGCAAAATATTCGGGCTTATTGAATAATCAGGTAGTTTTTCATTATATGTCGAATAATAATAAAATTGAAGAGGAAGATTATCAGGCGATGAAAAAGCTCTCTATTCTGGACCCGGCAAACAATTATGTCACCTTTAACTCTGTTTTGTGTGCGATAAAGTTAGAAACTTCCTCAGCTGATAAAAAAGAAATTGCAGCAACCCAAAATCGAATTGATGCGTTTTACAAAAGTGAAATACCTAAAAAATACATAGATGCATTAAATATTGAATGGCAATTTAAAATTATTGATGCCATGGATACTGTGGCAGGCGCACAGTCTATTATTGAAGGATGTATTGAAAAAGTGAAATCATTTTACAATCTGAAAGAAGCCACATGGCAAAACAACTTAAAGCTTTCCTATATATTTGCCCGATTTAAGGATTATAAATTTGCTTCCAGCTTATTAGCAGATTTTATCAGGCAGGACGCTACAAATGAACAAGTATTGTTTGCATATATTTCCTATTGTGCACAAATGCCGGAATTAACTAAATCACGATTATTTGTTACCGCACTAAGGAAAGCTGAAAAAGTAAACCACCAACGGTATTGCAAATTATTTGGACAACCTTATTTAACTTTCCAAATATTAGATAATCCTTTTGTTAAAGAGGATTACATTAAAATGAAGTGTAAATAAATTTTTCATTTTATTACCTTTTTCTTACCATCAGGAAAATTATCAATCCAATAATCACCGCTATTGGTGCAATTATTGCCCATAAAGAAAAAACGGTTAGTTGATTATAATAACTAAACCCCTCGGTATAAATAGACAGGACTTTGTCTTGATCAAATTTTTTCTTAAAAGTTACCTCTCCATCTTTAAAATAAAGTTGCTTATCCTCACCGTTAATAATAAAATTAATTTTATTTTTATTAAATAACAATCGTGTATGATTGGGGTTAATAAATTTTAATTTTATTTCAACTTCATTAAAAGAAAAAATTACAGAAGGGACAGAAACTTCAATATCATTATTATTGATACGTGAAATGATGATGGAATTATCAACGAGATCATCGTTTGCTGGCACTTCACTTTCTATTTTGCCATATGAATTAAATGATAATGAACTAAGGATTGAAAATAAAAATGCCAAACGAAATTTTCTCATGTCTTCAAAAAGTTTTGTAAACAAATATAACCGTTTTTAAAACGTTTAACTAAACTTTCAAATAAATACTTTAAATAAAACAGGAGATGACGAATAGTTGAAATTACTAACCTTCAAAAAAGGCAGTCAGAGCCACCAAAAGCATAGATAAAATTAGCCTCCGCTGGAAATTTATAGGGATGTGCAAAAAAAGATAAATCTTGTTTGAATTGTTAAACCAGCACCTTTGCTTCTGGATAACGCTCCTGCCACGATTTTACAGCATACATACTACGAACGGTCACAGTAGTTTTACTATCTAACTGTAATTTAATTTTTGGGCGATTGTCAACAACTACTTTTTTTGTTTTCATTGTATTATATTTTTTTCTTTTATACTATTTTTATCCGTTTCAACCGGATTTCGAAAAACAAATTCTTTGTTGAATAAATCCAATACAATTTGTGTGTCTTTATGAACTTTGCCTGCTAATATTTGCTTTGACAGCTCATTCAACACACGTTTCTGCATAACACGTTTGATTGGCCTTGCTCCAAATTGCGGATCGTAACCAAGTTGAGCCAGCCATTCGATAGCATCACGAGTTGCAGTAATGTGAATGTCGTTTTCTTCCAGCATTTTAGCAATACCATTGAATTGAAGTTCAACAATACGATGTACATCCTCACGGCTAAGAGGCGTGAACATAATAGTTTCATCAATTCTATTTAAAAATTCAGGACGTAAATTTTTCTTTAATAGTTCAAATACTTCAACTTTTGTCCGAGCCATAATTTCATCCTTGTTTTTTTCATTCATCTTTTCAAAATTTTCCTGAATAAGATGCGAGCCCATATTGGATGTCATAATAATGATTGTGTTTTTAAAGTTCACGATACGCCCCTTGTTATCAGTTAATCGCCCATCATCCAACACTTGCAACAACACGTTAAATACGTCAGGATGTGCCTTTTCAATTTCATCCAAAAGCACGACACTGTATGGTTTTCTGCGAACAGCCTCTGTCAGCTGACCGCCTTCTTCGTAACCAACATATCCCGGAGGAGCACCAACCAATCGGCTAACAGAGTGTCTTTCCTGGTATTCACTCATATCAATGCGAGTCATGCTGTTTTCATTATTGAATAAAAATTCGGCCAAAGCTTTTGCCAACTCCGTTTTTCCAACACCTGTAGTTCCCAGAAAAATAAATGAACCTATCGGACGTTTTGAATCCTGCAATCCGGCACGACTTCTACGAACGGCGTCGCTAATGGCTTCGATGGCTTCACTTTGTCCAACCACACGTTTATGTAATTCATCTTCTAAATGTAGCAATTTTTCGCGTTCACTTTGCAACATCCTGGAAACAGGAATGCCCGTCCAAACGGCTATTACACCCGCAATGTCCTCACTGTCCACTTCCTCTTTTATCATTTGGGAGCCGCTACTTTTCAAATCGGCCAATTTACTTTCAAATGACTTCAACTCTTTTTCCGCCTCCTGCATTTTTCCGTAACGAATCTCGGCAACTTTACCATAATCACCGCTACGTTCAGCTTGTTCTGCTTCAAATTTTAAATTTTCAATTCGTACTTTTACTTTTTGAACACCATCAACAACGTCTTTTTCTCCCTGCCATTTCGCACGCAGATCAGTACGTTGGTCGGCTACTTCGGCAATTTCTTTATTCAGGTGCTCTAGTTTTTCCTTATCATTTTCACGTTTTATAGCTTCACGCTCTATTTCCAGCTGACGGATTTTACGCTCCAAAACATCTAATTCTATTGGCATTGAATTAATTTGCATTCTTAACTTTGAAGCCGCTTCATCCATTAAATCTATTGCCTTATCGGGAAGGAAACGATCATTAATATACCGTTGCGATAATTCTACTGCGGAAATAATGGCTTCATCTTTAATGCGCACTTTATGATGTGCTTCATATTTTTCTTTGATACCACGCAAAATAGAAATAGCGTCTTCTGCACTTGGCTCATCAACCATCACTTTTTGGAAACGTCTTTCCAGAGCTTTATCTTTCTCAAAATATTTCTGAAATTCATTTAGAGTTGTTGCGCCGATGGCTCTTAATTCACCACGAGCCAAAGCCGGTTTAAGGATGTTTGCAGCATCCATGGCACCTTCACCGCCACCTGCACCAATGAGTGTATGAATTTCATCAATGAATAAAATAATTTCACCTTCAGCTCCTATCACTTCTTTAACTACCGATTTTAGGCGCTCTTCAAACTCTCCTTTGAATTTTGCTCCTGCAATTAATGAACCCATATCCAGCGAAAATATTTGTTTTGATTTCAAATTCTCAGGAACGTCGCCATTAACGATGCGATGTGCTAAGCCTTCAGCAATAGCTGTTTTACCTACACCCGGTTCACCTACTAAAATTGGGTTGTTCTTTGTTCTGCGTGATAATATTTGAAGCACTCTCCGTATCTCTTCATCTCTGCCAATTACAGGATCCAACTTCCCTTTTTTTGCTTGTTCATTGAGGTTGATGGCAAATTTGTTAAGCGAGTTGTAGGTGTCTTCCGCTGTCTGACTTGTTACTTTAGCTCCTTTGCGAAGCTCACTAATGGCCGCTTTCAAATCTTTTTCATTAACGCCATTATCTTTTAATAGTTGTGAAATCGTATCCTTTGTTGAAAGTAAAGCAAGCAATAAATGTTCGATAGAAACATATTCATCACCAAACTCCTTCAAATACCCGGAAGCCTTTGCAATAGCCTGATTTGCATTGTTTGATAAAAAGGGTTGTCCACCGGAAACTTTTGGATAGCCCCCAACAATTTTATCCAAAGCCAAAATGAACATCGGCGTGTTTACATTCAATTTCTTTAGAATGAACGGTGTTACGTTCTCATCAACTTCCAGAATGCCTTTTAAAATATGCCCATTCTCAATTGATTGCTGATCGTTAGCGGTTGCAATCTGCATAGCCTTTTGAACGGCTTCCTGCGATTTAATTGTAAAGTTGTTTAGGTTCATATTTTTATGTGTTAAATTGCTTAATGATAAATTGCTTAATTGGTAATTCCAATTCTAAATTTTATCGTTTCCATTTTATAGTTTCTTTCCAACGAAAATGTTCTTTCTGTTAAGTTCAGATAGTCAAAAATTGTCAATACCTTTTGATATAAATGTTTTGCCTTTTCTTTTTCCTCTTCCTCTTCATACAACTCAGCTGTTACATAAAACAAATCTCCTAAACAACCTAAATGTACTAAACTCATATTTTCATCTTCAACTAATGATTCAATAAAATTACTCAAAGGCATCGATAGTATTTTCTCAATATCCAAATCAAATGAATCTTTAAGGGTACCTTGTGATAATGTGATTCCTTCACTCACTTTTCCTTCTGTTTTTAATTTGAGAATATCGGAAATAACTTTTCCAAAAGCACGCCCAAATTCTTCTAATTGCCGCTTAATAAAATCGCGCTGTATCATTGTTTTAAATTATGCCTTGTAAAGCTCAAAATTTATTCCAACATGGAATATGAGGCAAATCACTAAAGAACATGACCGTAATCACGACGAAATGGCTGAAAGTAGTGGTAACGAATGCCTTTTTGTCTATTGATAGGCAATTAGGAATATAATCATAGCGGATTAAATGAAATAAAAGATGTGAGTTCTTATTTTGACAAAGGCAGGATAAATAAAAAAAATCGTTTGTTTAATAAGAATTAAATTTCTATTCCGAGGTGGTAAACAGATTAATGAAGAGTATGAAATATTGAGGCAATATGGGGATTTATTTATCTAATTTGAACTTAGATTCAAATTAGAATTTTTAATTCATAGGAACATCTATTACCAGTATTTCTGAATCCTGTGAAACATTAATTTTGAAATTGTTGCATTCCCAAATTCCTAAAGCATCCCTCTTCCCCAAATTATAGTTGTCAATTTTTGCTTCGCCTTCAATCATAAAAATGTAGGCTCCATTTCCTTTGTTCTTTATGAAATAGTCAATTGAACTGCCGGCTTTAAAATTTCCAAGTGAAAAATATGCATCCTGGTTAATCCACATTACATCTTTCGATTTTACTGGTGCTACAATGGTTTTAAATTTCCCGTTTTTATCTTCTTCAGTAAATATACGTTGGTCATAACGGGGGAGTATACCTTGCTCTTTAGGAAACACCCAAATCTGTAATAAATTTATTTCTTCTGTTTGCGAATGATTATATTCTGAATGGGTAATTCCGGATCCGGCACTCATAGCCTGTATTTCATGTGGATGAATAACTCCGGTGTTTCCCATATTATCACGATGCTCTAATGCACCTTTTAGTGGAATGGTAATAATTTCCATATTGTCGTGTGGATGAGTCCCAAAACCCATCCCTGGTGCAATAATGTCATCATTTAATACGCGTAACAAACCGAAATTCATTTTTTGCGAATCATAATAACCTGCAAAACTAAATGAATGATGCGCGTTTAACCAACCATGATCAGCATGTCCGCGATCGGACGATTTATAAAATATAGCTTTCATTTTTATCCTATCAACTTATTACTAATTCATAAGTATTTTCGGCAACTCAATGTTTATGCTATTTTGAAAAGCCAATTCAAAAAATTGCATCTTCATATAATTTATCAGGGGAAATGAAGAAATAATTTTCTTTGCTTTTTTCAGAGTCTTCGCCAATACAGTGACCCATAACGTTGAATGGTCACTGGTCAATGCGTATTGAAGTATTATACCTTTGTCCATCAACTCTAAAATTCTAGTCTGTTGGTTTGGAATTAACGAAATATATCCTACCGTCAAATCTGTTGGCAATTGGATCATTACCATATATGTTTTCATTGTTCTGAGATTTTAATTTAATAAAATATGCCTCATGCTCATTACACCATATTGCCAGCTAATATGCGGAAATATTACCTTATCGTATTTATTTTTTACACCCATTAAATATAACAAGGGTATGAAGTGATCGTCTGTCGGGTGATTTAGCTGATAAACATTGCTTGTCTTATTAATGTCTATAAGCGATGTTTCTTCGTTCTCTAAAAAAAGTTTTTTAATTGTATTGTCAAATTGTATTGCCCAATCCATGGGCTTTGCACCTATATTTCCAAAATTAATATGTGAAAAGTTATGTGTTACATTACCACTTAACACTATCAAAACATTTTGTTCGCGAAGCGGGGCAAGTCTTTTAGCCAACTCGTAATGTTCCTTAAATGTTTTGGAACGATTCAAACTCAATTGCAGAACCGGAATGTTTGCTTTTGGAAATAAGTGAATCAACATACTCCATGCCCCATGATCAAGGCCGCGTTTATTATCCCTGTTTATTGGCTCTGCAATAAGTTTTTCAAGTTCCGGAATTAAATTAACGGCTCCTTTTACAGGATATTGCACTTCAAATAATTCTTTCGGAAAACCACCAAAATCATGAATTGTGGAAAGAATTTCTGAATCAGTAACATAAATGCCATCTGTTTCCCAATGAGCTGAGATCACCAATATGGCACTTACGTTTTTCAATTCTTCTCCAATTTTCCTTAAATCACGTGTATAGTCATTGTTTGCTATAGCATTCATCGGTGAGCCGTGGCTCAAAAATAGTGCTGGGGTGATATGCCTTTCAATGCGATAGATGATTTCTTTTATTTGCGCGAAATTATTTTGTTGTAATTATTTCAATTTCTGCCTGTAATTTAACTGTCTTGCCAAGCACTGCACCGCCGGTTTCAAGTAATGTGTTCCAGTTTAAGCCGAAATCAGTGCGATCAATTGATCCTTCAAGTGTGAATCCTGCACGTATGTTTCCCCATGGGTCGATAAGCTGACCTCCGTAATTCACTTTAAATTCAATTGGTCTTGTAATTTCTTTAATCGTAATATCGCCAATAAGCCTATACTCTTCATTGTTTATTTTGCTCATTGATTTTGACACAAATTTTATTGAAGGATATTTTTCTATATCAAAAAAATCAGCACTGCGGAGATGGTTATCTCTATCAATAGATGATGTACTAATACTTTTTACATCTATTTCGAGTTCAATTTTTGCATCTGAAAAATCAGAACCATTAGTTTCAAGTTTCAGGGCGTAATTCATAAACGAACCTTTTGCCTGAGAAATCACCATGTGCTTTACAGCGAATTGAATACTTGAGTGTGTTTGATCGATAGACCATACTTTCACTTCTTTTTTTGTCATTGTTTCCATTTATTTATTTTATTTAGTTATTTATTTAGTTATTTAGTTATTTAGTTATTTAGTTATTTACTTATTTACTTATTTACTTATTTACTTAATTGCTTATCTGCTTTAGACATGCTGTCTTTTATTGTTTTGTAATTCCTGC
>JAVHPR010000394.1:0-8517 GCA_036170695.1 Bacteroidia bacterium | reverse complement strand
TGATTATAAAACAGGTGGGGAAAAACCGGAGCACAAAAAACAAATACTTCAATATGCTGATTTGTTGAACCAAATGGGGTATACGGTTACTGAAAAATTATTAGTATATATTGAAGATGAGAGGGTTGTGGAGTGCTAGATCAATTTGTTGCTGTGCTAATTTGAAATAACGATATAGCAATTTAACGGGTGTACGACAAATTTCCCATATTTTATAATTTAAGAAGCCATCGCACATATTTCGACAAGCTCAATATGACTCGCGGGCGGTCAGTCTGAGCTTGTCGAAGACTTTGAGGAGCAAGTTCCATTGCGTATGCTGACGTTGCCGTATTGTGTGGAATTTTGTTTTACACCCAATTTAAATTTCAAATCTGTTTCTTTATTATTTCGTAAATTAGCATTCCGAAAATTAGTGGTGGGCTGTTTTTTCAAATTTTGGTAAAAAACTAAGTGACATTTATTGAATTTTCAATGCTTGAACTGCGTTAGAAGGGATTGTAGCGTAAATCCTTTTGCTTTTGCAAAAGATTGAAGTCCTTCGACTCCGCTCAGGATAAATTCCAAGCCTGGCCTTTTCTTTTTCAGGAAAGGGGAACGCCCAAATGAATTTAAAATCGAAAATAAATTATTAAGCATTGATACACAAAGAAGACATAGATAAGATATTTGAAGCAGCGCGTGTTGAAGAGGTTGTTGGCGATTATGTTACATTAAAAAAACGTGGCGCTAATCTCATAGGGCTTTGTCCTTTTCATGATGAAAAAACACCTTCGTTTTATGTGTCGCCGGTAAAGGGAATTTACAAATGTTTCGGTTGTGGGAAAGGCGGGCATGCGATAAACTTTGTGATGGAAAAAGAGCTGATGTCATATCCTGATGCGCTACGTCATCTTGCAAAAAAATACAATATACAAATTACCGAAGAAGAGCAATCGCCTGAACAGATTCAAACACAGAATGATCGCGAAAGTTTATTTGTCGTTTCTTCTTTCGCACAAAAAAGATTCTCCGAAAATTTATACCATACCGATGAAGGTAAATCAATAGGGTTGGGCTATTTTAATGAGCGCGGTTTTAGAGAAGATATTATTCAAAAGTTTCAATTGGGTTATAGTATGAATAACCGCAGTGCTTTTACTGATGCCGCTATCCATACAGGTTATAAGCTGGAATACCTTGTTAAAGCTGGGCTCACCATTGAATATAAAGCCCACCCCGACCCTCCCGAAGGGAGGGAGAACCCACTCACAATCCCAACAGATGGAACAGCGGTAGGTGGTTCCTCCCCTTCGGGGAGGTTAGGAGGGGCTTCGTATATGGATCGGTTCTGGGGGCGGGTAATGTTCCCTGTTCATAATGTCACAGGGCGGGTAATTGCCTTCGGCGGCCGCACACTGCGCACCGATAAAAAAACTGCCAAATACATCAACTCGCCGGAAACAGATATTTACCATAAGAGTGATGTTTTATATGGAATATTCTTTGCAAAAAAAGAAATCATTGCACAAGACAATTGTTTTTTGGTGGAGGGTTATACCGATGTAATATCCATGCACCAATCGGGAATAGAAAATGTGGTGGCAAGCAGCGGGACATCCTTGACTGTAGGACAAATTAAACTCATACGCAGGTTCACCAATAACATTACTATTTTATATGATGGTGATAATGCCGGTATTAAAGCCAGTTTTAGAGGGATTGACTTAATATTGGAAGAGGGGATGAATGTGAAAGTGCTGTTGTTCCCTGATGGCGAAGATCCTGATTCCTACTCAAAAAGAGTTACCAGTGAAGAACTAAAAACCTTTATTAAAGGCAATTCCAAGGATTTTATTTCGTTCAAAACAAATTTACTAATGGGGGATGTACAGAACGATCCCATAAAAAAAGCCGGACTCATCAAAGAAATAGTGGAAAGTATTGCGCTTATTCCGGAAGCGATTTATCGTTCGGTGTATGTGAAAGAATGCAGCCGTATCATGGATGTGGAAGAACAAATTTTATTGAGTGAACTGAATAAGATACGCAGCAAAAAGTTCAATGAAAAAAGTAATCAGCATCTCAGCCCAAACCTTCATCAAAATACTAATGAGAATAAAATTACCGAGTTTGTAATTAATGAAGAAAAAAAGCAAGTGCTTGATGCAAGTGCAGAGCATCAGGAGCGGGACATCATTCGTTTATTGCTAAATTATGGAAAGGAAATTGTATCTGTTGACAGCGATGAATTAGATGAAGAAAAAAGACCATTACAAATTGAAATTTCTCTTGCAGCCATAATTATTCATGAGTTACAGGGTGATAACATTGTACTGGAAAACTTGTTATATAATGATATTTACCGCGAATTTGTCGAACAACTAAACAGTGAAAAAGTACCGGATTATAATTATTTTCTTAATCACGAAAGTATGGATATTTGCTCATTAACAGTAGATTTGATAAGCAGCCCATATTCTCTGTCAAAATGGGAGCAGCATGGCATATTCCCCACAATGGAAAAAGATATTCTCAAAAAATCTTTATACCATGCGGTATTTGCCTTAAAAATTCGCAAGCTGGAAATGATGATACACGATAATCAAAAAAGATTAAAAGAAAACCCTCCCGAAGAAGAACTGATGACATTGGTGCAGGTACAGCGTCAATTGCAGGAAGCGAAAAAAACTTTTGCAGCGTTGCTGGGAAGAATTGTGCTGAAATGATATAATAACGAATGTTCTTTAAATTTACTTTGACGTATTGTGTGTCATTCCGACCTTGTGGAGGAATCTTTTTCATTTAGAAAAGAGGTCTCGTCAAATCTCGGCATGACATTACATCTTTTTATAATTAACTCAACACTAAAAGTCAATTGCGCCTTCTAATAGTTTTATTTTCTTAATATAATTTATTGAATTAGTGATGTATTCATGAACGGGTTTAGAAGGCTTAATATCAATATCCTCCAGCAGCCTTGAATTATCAAAAACCTGTCCAAGCTCAATAAAATCAATATAAGGTTCGAGGCCGGCAAGTAATATTCGTAAGTTTTTTTTATCTTCAAATAGTTCTTCCCAATATTCTAAATAATCAGAATATTCATAAAGTTCTTCATATAAATTTAAAGAGCCCTTTGCCCACTTTTTCATTTGTTCCAGTAAAGCTTTAGGAACAAATTTAAACTTTGGCAAATCTTGAAATTGAGATTCTATCGCATCGAAAACCTGGAGTGGTGTTGATGCGGATGCTTTACCGGCAGAAATGTGATACACATTGTATTTTCTTTGCCCAAACAATAATTTTACGATAGCGTCTGCGGCATAATCAACGGGAATAATATCGATAGTTGAATTAGCATTAAAAGTGCATAAACGCAATGAGTTTACAGTTGCCAATGCCCATAAAATAACCGGAGAACGGGGTGTAAGTTTGCGGCTGTCACCCATGATTATGGATGGCCGGGCAATCAATATTTTTTCTTCCGGAAGGTGCTCACGCAACAGCAATTCACCTTGCATTTTTGTATAGGTGTATTTTACTAAATGGCTCGCCTTTAAATCTGGTGATTCATTTTCATAAACTACCCTGTTTTGAATATCTTTTCCACAAATTGTAGCCGTCCCGATGTATAAAAAGGTTGCAAGATTTTCCAATTGCTTCGCCCAGAGAATAATTCTGTTTAACCCGTCAATATTGGCTTTTACCACCATATCATCAAATATCCTTGAGAAGGAAGTATTTGCTGCAGAGTGAACGATTACATTAATTTCTTTTAGTTCTTTTTTATTGATCAGATTTGCTGTCAGTTCTTCATTATACAAATCACCAAGTACAGGAATTATTTTATTCAGGTCTAAATAATCATTATGAAAGGTAAAAATTTTTTTTAAACGCTGAATTGCTTCTTGTTCATCGGTTGCTCTGATTAAACAGTATATCTTCTTGATCTCTTTCCGTTTAGAAAGATTAACCACCAATTCCCCTCCCAGAAACCCCGTTGCACCAGTAATAAATACATTCATACTTTCTTTTTATATTAATGTTTAATAGATTTTGAAAACACATTAATTACCACCACTCCGATTATTATCAGAGAAATTCCAATTATGGCAACGGTGTCCAATTTCTGTTTTTGCAATATGAAACCAAATAGAGCTACAAAAACGATGCCTAATCCTGCCCATATCGCATATGCTATCCCAACAGGGAATACACGAAAACTGAGTGTTAAAAAAAACAAACTTGTAACGTATAGCGCCAAAACACCAATAGAAGGCCACAAACGGGAAAATTCTTTTGTATATACCAGACATGATGTTGCTGTTACTTCAGCAATAATTCCCAATAATAAATAGAAAAAATAAACCCATTTACTGTACATACCCACATTTAGTTTGTCTCTTACAAAGGAAAGAAATATAGTTAACTAAATGATTACAATAGGCATAAAAAATGTAAAAACTAAACTATTAGTTTTCAGGTATATATAAATAGAGGCGGTATATAGGTATTGAAGAGCAAGGTTTTAATCTAGTGAATTCCTAGAGGCTCTGCCTTCGGGGAGGAAAGTAAGAAATACGGTTTTGTTGTTTCATTGCCACAGATTTTACAAATTAACACAGATATTTCTGCGTGAATCTGAATAATCTGTGGCAACAAGCATGCAGATACTTCGTGGCTCTGCGGGTGTATGACAAATTTCCCTTATGGCTTTAATTTCACCCCTTCGGGGTTTTACCATTACGAAATGTTCCATTGTGCTATAATCATTTCATCCCTTCGGGATTTACTAAGTATTGGATACAAAGCCCGAAGGGCTGTTATTATTATAGAATAAATAATGGTTGGTTTTGTAAAACCCCAAAGGGGTGGTATAAGGGAAATTTGTCGTACACCTGGCTCTGCATTAGGGTTATTTAATTCGAAAAATTTCTTATTTCAGCCAATGCAATTTCCTGATTTTTAGCGATTACAGGACGAATGTTGTTCGGTTGGCCTTTAGAAAGCTTGTTTATATCAAGCGGAGAGAAAAAGGCAATCTCATTTTTGTCAGTAATAGTCCACACTAAATTTTTTCCTTTCGGATTGATTTGTGTCGGTTCGTTTTTTGAAAAGCGATAAACAGTATTTTTCCCTTTTTCAATATAGTAAATTGTGCTGTACTTTATTTGTTTGACATCCGTGGATGGGATGTTTATAAAATTCACCATTATTTGCAATGGAATCGGAGTTGGAGGCATTGGATAGTCGCAATTAAATATTCCCAAAATTGGAATAACAAATTTCCGGTAAGCCGCCTTAGCAAAATCACGGCGGTTATAACTTGCGAGCTGTACATTAACTTTGTTTAGTTTAGATTCATTTTCAGATTCAAATTGCATTCTTTCTTCCATTACCTGTTTATGTTTCGATTCAAATTTTGCCAGAGCATTGTCATAATTCTCTTTATCAAATACAGGTTTTGCATTGACTGATATAGTTGAATCCGCTTTTTTTAATTTCACAATAAAAACTCCTTTGGTATCACTATTGTTTAATGAAATTTTATCCCAATTAATTTTGTAAAAGGCGGGCTTAAACTTATGATCAGTAACCTCGAATAATACATTATCATAGGCGGCAAGTTCTGGGAAATCTTTTTTATTATATCCGATGCTGAAGCAAAACTTTTTAGGATCGGCAATTGTCGGTTCAATCATCTCTTCTTCATTTTTTACAGAAGCAATTGGTTTTTTACTTTCAATTGAAGTTGCTGTAGGTGAAGCATTATCAGATATTGGCATTACTTTGTCCTTGCCTTTGCATAACCAGTTTTTAGTCACCGTATCTAATTGATACAAATTAAAACGGCCATCCTTATTTGATGAAGCCATTGTTATTTCAATCGGTTTGCGTTCGTTCAGTTTTAATTGTTCATTCCCGTCAAAAGCAAGTATTTCAATCATTCCCGCCGATTCAAAGGTATATTGCGTGCCTGCAGAATCATATTTCATTGGTATTCCCGACAAAAAAATATCGTAAGGGTTATGAAACTCCCTGTATTTTATGTCTATACTGTCACTGATAGACTTGTTGTTGGTGGTTAAAAAGGCATCAGCCGGAATCGAAAGTATGCTTCCTGTTTTGTAATTAATGATTCCTCCTGTTTTTGTGCAGATACGGAAGGTTGAGAAAGCGGTTTCTTTCCCTGGCAAAGGAGGCAGAACAAAGGCATCCATCGCTACTTCTGTTTGTTTTTTATTATCGGGCTTCGGAGCTACAGGTGTAGTTGTTCCGTTCAAATATATTGCAGCCACTACTATCGCAGTGCCTACAATTGCTCCTCCCCAAAGAAGGGCTTTTTTCAATAAGCCATTTTTTATCATGTTGTAATTCTTATTAATACTGTTAAAATCTTTTCGTTGACTGATCTGATCAGAATTTGGAAGATTCCGGTCTGTCAAAAGTTTTCTTTTTATGTTAGTTTTATCTTTCATTTTCTTAACATTAATTTTAATTTATCTAATATCCTGTATGTTTTTACTTTTGCATTATTCTCGGTTATCATAAGTATTTCAGCAACTTCCTTAAAAAGACGTTTTTCAAAAAAACGTAACTCAATCAGTTCCATTTCATCATCTGTAAGTATTCCTAATGCAGCATGAAGTTTTGTAAAGTCTTCCTCATTTTTTTCTTCTCCAATTTCGGCTATCATGTCCCATACACCTTTACTTTCAACACTAACAACCATTTCAATTTTATTTTTCAGGTAGAGGTCATATATTTCATTGCGCGCTATCCGGTATAACCATGATCCAAAAGGAAGTCCTATTTCTTTATATTTTGAAAGGTTACTAAGCGCTTTTAAAAATACCTGTGAAGTTATATCATCAGCAATATCCTCCGTTTCAACTCTTTTAAGTATGAATAAGAATATTTGTTCGTAATAATTTTTATAAAGAATATCAAACTTTGAGGAATCTTTTTTTGCTTCACGAATCAGGTCTTCTTCAAGTCGGATGCGTTCTTTGCTATAATGATATGGTGTTAAAGATTCATTCATAAAATAATGATTGGGAAGCTTTTTATTTAATAACTGAACAAAAAGGGAAAAGATACACGAACTGAAAATTATTCTAATCCAGCTGCTTTTAATAAGTTTCCGATGGTATCCAGATTTTTGTCAAATACTTTAACTTTATACTGACAGGTCTGAAGAGGTTGAATGGGTTGCCTGTCAATTTCATTAGATGTTACCAAGCCGAAATCCCCGTTTCTTAATTGTACAAAAACTAAATTTGAAGAGTATTGACTTATGGGAATAAGGTTAGGAGCGAGCCCAAGCGTTCCGGTCATTTGCGAAAAAGTTTTGTTTCTGTTGTCCAGAATGATAATATTGGCAACTGCTAATTTTCCGGATCCGGTAGCATCAATAAAATCAACGTTTAAAGTATTAATTCGAAAACCAGTAGTTGGTGTTCTATTATTTCCAGCTCTTGTATTGAAACCGACCAATGAAAGCTGCCTCAATAGGAAGGCTAATGAAAGAGGCGCATTATCAATTGCTTTTTTTTCATTAGCCACAATATTATCATAGTATTCAAGCCAATCGTTCTGACTCATTAATTTTTCTTCATTGCACATATTTATCTGCAGCTCTTTCCAGGCATAATCATGCATTTTTTTAAAATTGGCGTCATATTTCTTTTTTCCCTTGTTCAGATTCCTTCTGAAAAGCTCCGCTCTTCTGGATAAAGCTTTTTCATACCCAAGGAATTTAATAACATAGGTCTGTTGGACTTTTTCAAGCGGAATATTGTTGTAAGTAAAAGGATAAGCGGTAATTTTTTCAAATCCTGTTGGCGACTTCAGATGAATAGTAAACATGCTATTATTTTTATCGAACTCAATTCGTATATCACCCCAACTCTTTTTCAGAAAATTTTTTTTAAACTTCCTTCTGCTTAACTCTCCTTGATAAATCCAATACATCCCGGAAAAAGCTCTTAATTCGGGATAAATACTTGACATATAGGGGGAATCTGGAATCCAAAACAGTTTTTGCTTAATTCTATCTTTTTTTATGCTGCGCCAGAAAGTCCTTCCAAAGTAAAATTCACCTCCCATCGACTGCCCAGTGGGTAGTCGTTGAAAAACATTTGTGTAGTTCTGGTTTGCATAGCGTTCTTCAAATCGCAAAGTGTCGAAATTATACATAATTCCCTGGAAAAGTGTAGGGTATAAAAGATATGCGCCGGATAAAATTTTTAATTCTCTTTTTGTTTTTAATTCACCGTTATAAATATTATTTATGGGAATTGGAAGGCTTGTCTCTTGTTGCCTTTCGTCTTCTTTTTCTAAATTCTCAATGGGGAAATTTATTTCCGCATTCGGAAATATTTTTTTTATTTGTTCAATTTCTTCTCCCGAAACTTCTTTGTCGATTGATAAAAAGCGAATGTCGTTGCCTTTTAATTTTTCCAGATCTTTTGCAGGACTTATTAATAGGAGCATTATTTAGTATGTAATATAAAATTTATTTTGTATATTTGC
>JAVHPR010000393.1:13218-30945 GCA_036170695.1 Bacteroidia bacterium | reverse complement strand
AGGCTTGCTGTTGCTATGGTTTTTAATTATGGGTAAACTAACGGACAATCAAAATTTTTTTTAATCTTTATTTTTGTTTGAATTTATTACAATAGTAGTTTTTTTTATCTAGTGTTGAGTTAATTATAAAAAGACGTAATGTCATGTCGAGTTTTGACGAGACATCTTTTTTTAATGAAAAAGATTCCTCCACAAGGTCGGAATGACATACAATACGTCAAAGTAAATTTAACTTAACACTAGTTTAGAAGCTATTATTAGAAAGAGCTTTTATAGTTCGTGTTAATAGAATCGCACACTCCCTGAATTTCCATAATTGTATTGAATGCATGAATACAAATACGTAAACGTTCTTTCCCTTTTCTTACGGTAGGACTCAGAATTGGTCGAATATCGAATCCAGCGCCCTGCAATGTGGTGGCAAGTTTTTTTACTCTGTCATTTCCGATAATTACAATACACTGGATGGCGCTGTTACTTTCAATTAATTGTTTTTTTACATTTTCGGATAGATGATTTTTAAAGTAGTTGATACGTTCATGTAAATTTTGAATCAAAGCACCATTCTTCTGAAGAAGAAGATAGGATTGGTTTATGGCAACAAGACTTTTTATGGGTAAGGCAGTAGTATAAATAAAAGAGCGGGAAAAGTTGATTAAAAAACTGCGTAATAAATGGCTGCCAAGTACAATGGATCCGTGACATCCAAGCGCTTTACCAAAAGTATGAACACGTGCAAAAATATCATGTTCTAAATATAATTGTTGAACTAGCCCTTTCCCATCATTAACTGTAACGCCCGTTGCATGGGCTTCATCAACAATCAAATTGGCATTGTGTTTCTTGCAAATTTCGGAAATTTCTTTTAAAGGTGAAGTATCACCATCCATTGAATAAATACTTTCAATGACTACATAAACAATTCCTGTTGCAATTTTTAATTGTTCCTCTAAATGTGCAATATCATTATGTCGGAATAATAATGAACTGCCTTTGGATAGCTTTATTCCATCATGCACGGAGGCGTGTATCAATTCATCATAAATGATAGAATCCCCTTTTTGTGCCAATGCGGAAAACAAACCAACATTTGCGTCATATCCTGAATTATAAATCAAACCTGATTCGGCATTATGAAATGTTGCAATTTTTTTTTCCAATTCCTCGGCGTAGTCTGAGTTGCCCGCCAACAAGCGAGATCCTGTTGAGCCAGTAAAATTTGAGATGGTTCGACTATGCTCCCCACAGGTTTGAGATTTGAGATTTAAAATTTCAAGATCGATTAAGTCAAGCAATTCTCTGTTACTGGCAAAACCTAAATAATCATTACTGCAAAAATCAATTAAGTGATTTTTGATTATTAATTTGCGTAAGGAATTTTGTTCTTGGCGTTTTTGAAGTGAATCGGATAAAAAGCTATCAGCTGGAAATGTCATTTTTAAATGCTTTACTTGGTGTTAACCCTAAGATATTAAACATTTCCATATCTACATTAAAATCAGGATTTGGAGTCGTTAGTAATTTATCTCCCGCAAAAATAGAATTAGCTCCTGCAAGAAAACATAGGGCTTGTCCTTCCAAACTCATTTGTGTACGACCGGCTGAAAGGCGCACCATAGTAGTAGGCATAACAACCCTTGTGGTAGCAATCATTCGTACCATATCCCAAATTGGAACAAGAGGCTGATTTTCCAATGGTGTACCTGCGACCGGAACGAGGGCATTAATTGGAACAGATTCAGGATGGATTTCCATAGAAGACAATGTTTTCAGCATCTTTACACGATCTTCAATTGTTTCACCCAAACCTATAATACCACCGGAACAAACAGTTATTTTTGCTTTACGAACATTATGGATGGTATCTAAACGATCATCATAAGAACGTGTGGTAATAATTTTTTTATAGCCCTCTTCTGAAGTATCTAAATTGTGATTATATGCATACAAACCAGCGTCGGCAAGCTTCTGTGCCTGGCTTTCGGTAAGCATACCCAGCGTGCAACAAACTTCAATTCCTTTTTCGTTCACCCCTTTCACCATTTCCAATACGCGCTCAAAATCGCTGTTATCTCTTACTTCGCGCCAGGCAGCTCCCATGCACAAACGGGAAGCACCACCGGCTTTAGCTCTGTCTGCGGCTATCATCACTTGTGTTACTTCCATTAACTTTTGCACTTCAACATTGGTATTGTACCTTGCTGCCTGAGCGCAATAGCCACAATCTTCGACGCAGCCACCCGTTTTAATTGATAACAGGGAGCTTACCTGTACTTCATTTGCATTATTAAATTCACGGTGAATTTGCTGTGCCCGATTAATTAAATCAAGCAAAGGTGAATTATAAATATCCAGAATTTCCTCAAGATTCCAATTGTGTCTTACAATAGTCATAAAATATTTTATTTGATTTTTCTCTCTGATTTGTTACCTGTTAAAAATTAAATCACCGGGACTCTTGTTAAGCATTTTGTTAACTGTGTACCACGAAACAATGATGCCACAGCCTATTATAATAAAAATAGAATAAAATGTAAATGAATCAATTAATTTAAAGAAGGAATTATTATCCTCAATAAATATATATTCTTTTAGAACTGCATCTATAAAAAAACCGGCACCAAATGAGAAAATAAAAGATGAAATTAAACACACCAGAATAAATCTTAAAATAATAAGGAAATAAATTCGTTGTGCGTCTTTATCAGCTAAACCAAAGGCTTTATAGGTACCAATGTTCATTTTGATTTTTGTAAGGTGAGACTTTAATAGATTTGTAATAAATAGTATCACTGTTATCAAACCAAATATTAAAACCAAAAAGGAAATTATTTTAGCTGTGTTACTAAGAAAGAGAAAGTTTTCCTTTTCTCTGATGTTTGCAAGATCCACTTCAATAAGGTTGCCCAGTTTTCTGTCATCAATAGTATTAAAATTGAAACTAATATAGGAACCGAATTTTCTTACGTTGTCTAATTTTTCAAAATTAATTGACATGATATCAAAACGGGGAGGTTGTGAAAAATCTTCTGAAAAATCATCGTATCGATACGTTCTGAAAATATTCTTTACAAATGGTTCCATTTGCTTGGAATTTATTAATTTGTTGTAAATCAGATTTATTGTATCATCTGATTTCGGCCAGGGATAAAAACCGATAAGGAATTCGTAATATTCATGGTGAGAATCCTTACAAATAGATGGGTTAAAGGGTAATGGATCGTATTTTGAAAATTCTTCGTTTGCAATAAAAAATTTTTTTACTGCTGCAATTACCGAGTTTGATAATTCTTTATCGCCTGCAACTATTATTTTTAAATCGTGTTTTTGTCTTATATCGAATGTGCATTGGTTTGTTTGCAAATAAGCCTGTAGAAAATATTGTGAGTAAATAAAATCAACTTTGCCAGGCATGTCTTGTACAACGCCCCTTATTCCAATAGGAACCGATAGGGATATCCATTTGTTTGTGAGGGTATCTTTTACTGGATTGTCGAAGTAAACAACCGGGGTTTCAATATCATAATTAAATTGTTTTAAAAATTTTGCCGTAGCAATAATGCTGAGATCTTTTGGACCACGAAAACCTTTTTCATCCCCAAAAATTCTGTTATCGTTTTTCATGATATCCTGAATCATTGGATCGTCGCCATATTCCCCTAATTGCACGGATCTTCCCTGAGCCTGATTAAAAATATTTTCTTTATTATCTTTAAATCCTAATGCTTGCTCTTTATAGGTAAGTACTGATTTAATTGAATATTCTTTTTTTATCTCTTCAGAATTAAGAATTTGAAGCATTTTATTGGTTTGATCAGCTCTTGCCTGTGGGATAGTTATTGTAATCCAGTTCACAAATGGATCATTGAGTTTTTTATTCAGGTATTCTAAACTGCCATTTGCAAAACCAATAGCGAGAAGGGTGATGGAAAGGATTGCAATTAAGGCGATCAAATTTGTGTATCCTTTTCCAATTAAAGATCGCCCTTCTTTAACCAAAAATAATTGCTTGTATTTTATTTTGTGTTTTAATTTTAAATCTGTTACTATTTCTTCATTAGCATCAATTTTTTTATTGATGTTAATTTCATATAACGAACGGATTTTCCCTTTAAATGAATTTAGTCTGGCAATGTCAAAGTTTTCCCATTCTTTTCTTTCAAAAATATTTTTTTCAAGTATTTCTGAATACTTGTTATTTTTAGATTTACTCAAACAAACGATCCTGGAAGCATGGTTCATCGCAAGATTAATATCATGAGAAACTATGATAGCAGTGGTATGTGGTTGAATATTTTCTCTGATAATCTTAAGCAGCGCATTGGCATTTTTCTCATCAAGATTTCCGGTAGGTTCATCCCCGAATAAAACAGAGAATCCTGAATTAAGAGCTCTTACAAAAGCTATTCGCTGTCTTTGTCCGCCTGATAAGTTGGAAGCAAGTGTAGATTCAGAAATTTGTTCAATTGGCATTCCCACTTTATCCATGAGCTCCCTTGCCCCATCCATCGCCTCACTTTGACTTTGGTTTTTCTGAATCATGGATGATAAACAGATATTTTCATAAGCTGTGAAATTATCCATCAGGTTAGTTTCCTGAAAAATAAAGCTCATGAATGATCTTCTGTCTTTTGATAATTCCTCACTATTGTCAGACGCCCATAATTTTTTGAAGGAAATAGTTTCATCACCAGGAAAAAAAGTAATATCACCCGACACCATTGTATTATTCATCAATCCCAACATTTCGAGAAGTGTACTTTTCCCGGAACCAGAGGCTCCCAATAGAAAAACTACTTCACCTTTTGGGATATCCAGATTCTCAATATGTAAAACAATATCATCCGCCTTCCCGTCATAAGAACAACTTGCGGACCTTATTTCAAAAATATTCTTTGTCATACCTTTTTTTTACCTTTTCCACTTTCCCTTTCAATCATGTGGTTGATTGGGCTTTATAAAAACAATTCCTGTGGAACCCAATAATAAATGTTTTCATCCGAATTAAACTGATTACTTTCTTTCGCCCTGTAATCTTCTAACTGTGCAGCACATTCGTCAAGTAAGCCTTTAATTTGGATGTATTGGTTATAAGGAAATTTTTTTTCGTCAGTAACATCATTTAAATTAATCTCTGTCAATATAGAATTTTGAGAAGGCATACCGGTTATCATTCCCAACAGATCGGCCATGAACATGCTATTCATGGCATTTTTAGCTTCTTTGGGGCCAAAATACCCGGCAACAATCTCTTTAAAGGCAGCCTTCATATTTGCCCTTGCCTCCTTGTCGGAACCAGGTTTTGAAATTTGCTTTATCACACTTATTATCTGAGATAATTCTTCATATGACAATAAAACGCTGTAAGTATATAGATTTTTTTTGAGTTTTGAGCATTTTAAAGCAACATACCCATCTACATAAAGCTGCAAATTATCAAAAGATACTTTTTGCAATAAATTAACATCCACATTCATGCTACTCAAAAAAGATAACATACCTTCATTCATTTCAATTTTCTTTCCCTGTCCCTTTAAATATGATTCCATATTGGCAAGCAAAAGCTCTTTTGATTCAACAATTTCCGAAACTGAATTTAGGATAAGTCCATTTAATACACTTTCATCAATGGAAATATTTCTATCCGAAAAAACTACAACTCCTGGTATTGGGTCTTTATCCGGGCAGTCAAATTTAAAAGAATTTTGTCCTACCGATTTCATGCGGCGTTTTACATCTTTATTCTTTGAAGTATTAGCCGGAAATTTTGTACCATATTGACCGGCCACCTTATTGCTTGCATTTTCAGCTAACTGAACCATTTGTATCGGGAAATTGTTGAAAGCCGGTCCGCTTGGATTTTTTACCTGAAAAGCAAGCATTCCAACTTTATATTTAGCAAGGTTATCAACCACTTCAGTTTCTTTTATTTTTGGATCCTTTGGATCGTTTGAGCCGCATCCTATCAGGATTATTAAGTTTGACTCCGACTCTCGTCCCTGGAACATTCGCGTGGCTGTATTTATTCCTTGATAAACAGCTTGATAATCGGTTTTGTCCTTACAATTTTCCATGGTTACTTCAGAATCAAAGAATTCACGAATATCGGTATAGCTGTCTGTTAAAGGCCGTTGTTGAATGGAAATATCTCCTTTCGGACATTGTTTTTCTGCATAATCGCGATAAACAACTAAACCAATTTTATATCCGTTTCCTTTTCTTTCTTCTTCTTTTAACACATCATTGCTTTCATCACATTGTTTTATGACAGCAGAAATAGTATTTGAAATGGTATTTTTAAAATCCTTTAATCGCTCTGAACCGTCAACAACAAAAACAATATTAACATTCCTGAACTTTTTTCTCACATTATTATATTCGGCTTCAACCTGAAGGTAATCATCCGAAGTAATGATAGATGCTCCTGTTTTACTAAAAATGTCAGTTACAATTCCTGTTTTAATATTTGTTGGATCAATTTTATTAATTTCATCCATTAAAATTGGCATCCTTTTCCATTCAGGTCTCATGCGTTCAGTTACTTTTTTCTCCCAAATTACATTTTCTTTCGAACCTTTTTCGCATGTGCTTTTGAAGTTAGAGAGGCCTGTTTTGTTGAGGAAAATATAATTCTGAACATCTAATTTGTTCCGTTCCGAAATAGCTTCCATCTCATAGTTTGGTTCAAGGCATAACCGCTGTTTCCATTCTTTGATGATGTCACTTTTCACCCATCCTAATATATACTTAGAAGGACTTTGTAACTGGTTGGATCCCCTTAACTCATTCACTTTTCCAACCAAAAAGGCGTTGCCTTCCTTTTTAAAAATATAAAGGAAATCAAATAGCCTGAAATCATTTTCATTTTGGTTACTCATATCCGGATCGCTGAATAGCGCCAGTTTCTGTTCGGAAAGTTGTGAGGCATTTTTTTTAATATCACTTAATGTGTTAATTGAATTGATCGCTAAACCCTTTATTGAATATCGTTGTGAGGTTGTTAAGCAATTCTGCCACAATAGCATTTTACTTTTATCAACCCATCCATAATCTTCAAGTTCTTTATTGATAACTAATTGTTTCTTTTTTTTATTAAAAGCAGCAGGAACATATTTTAAAATATGGATAAAGTGACCTTTTTCTTCATGGACATAAAATACATCCATAAATTTCAATCTTTTAAATCCTATTTTCCCCCCTGCTCGTGAATAGGTTGGTGTGTTATTTCTATCTGAAAAAACAATCCAGATATTATTTGTCGATTCTTCCACTTTTGGCAATTCGTCCAATGGTTCTGTACCGGTAGGAAAATTGTAAGCTCTGGGGAAAGGTAAAATCTTTTTTCCAATAAAACTTTGAGCAGGGCAACTAAAAATTGCTGCAAAAAATGAAAAAGAAAAAACTGTCAAAAAGAATAATCTGTGTTTCATAATAATACTAAAAAGTTAAAAGTTTAAAAGTTATATTTTGCTGACCATACTCCGTTTTATAAAAATTCAGAGCGGCCTTAATATCGTCTGGTTTAGAGGATAAAGTCGCCAAGGGACAATTTATAGTAACGTCCACTTTTTTGTTAAAAGCAAAGGCTATTTCTGTAGGGAAAAACTTAAATAATGGAGCCGTTTTCCCACATATATTTCCTGCCGTTTCACCAATCACAAAAAATTCAAAACTAACATTCCCATCATATTTCATCAGTTTTTCATAAACCATATCTCTCATTTTTTCAACATCAAAAAATTGATCCGGAACAGTACTGTTAGTTGTGAAAAGTTTTTCGGTAATTTTATCCAAACTGGCTGAATTGTATGTCAAGGTATAATTTAATCCATTGCTGATGAATAAAATAAAATTTCCGTTATCTGTTTTTATTTTATCGAAAGTTTTTGATATTTTATTGTAAATTTTTTCATTTAACACGTCCTCCCTCGTAGGTTTACTGTTATCAATGTAAATAATCCTGAAATTTTCTGTTTGAGAAAAACAATAAATCTCAGAAAAAAATAAACTACAAATTATTAAAATTGTTTTCATGGTTATTAAATTTTTTATTCGAAATAGTTTTTTGAGATTAAAAATAAAATTTCTTTGCTCCCTCTCAACTTCAGAGAAGTTGTAAAACTCCCTCCCTTTGGGAGGGTTGGAGTGGGCTTAATTTATTCTGTTATTTCTATATCATTAACATATCCGTATTTGTCCTTTTTTAACTTTAAACTTTTTATGCTAAACTCTCCGGTTATCCCTAATCGTTTCAAGTAGGAGTCAAACTCAATTACTTTATTATTTACCTTTATTGACATGGAGAAATATCCATTAATATACTTATCAAATTCTTCGCTTGAGATTTCCCTGTCAGCAATTTTTTTCAGCATACTTTTAAATTTCTCATCATTTATTTGTGGTGCTTTCTGTGTTACAGGTTCAGTATTTTTTTTATCTTTGGAAGGAGGGGGGGGGACATAAATAATTTGTTTTGGGTTAACTTTTACTTCGAATTGAGCAATTTCACTATCACCATTTATTATCAGTGTTACTTTTTTTAGTCCCGGCTCACGAAAAGTATAGGTGGGATTTTGCTCTTTTGAATCTACCCGCCCCGTTTCACTAAAAAACCATTCCCAACTGGTAGCAGTACCTGATATTTCCTTAAACTTTACCGGTATTCCTACATAAGTTATTTTTGTCCCCTCTATTTCAGGCATTGGTAAAACTTTCTCAACTTTTGTTTCTATAACTATTTCTTTAGTTTTTACATCAATAAAAGCAACTTTGTCGCAATCAGCCGAACCGTTTGTTCTGAGTCTGACAGTATATTTACCTGGCATTAAATAAATATGTGATTCCACGGAATGACTACCAAAAGAAGAATTGTCACCAAAATCCCATTGCCAGGTTTTTGCTTCAGGATTTGTAAAATTAAAAGTAACTAATTCATTTATTCGTGGAGATTTATTGCTCATAGTAAAATCAGCATCGGGACAATTATTAGCTAATAAAAATCTCATAACCAAAATAATTGCCCCAACAAATATCAGCAATAATAATACAATAAAAACTCCCTTATCTACTGTCTTTTTCTTTCTCATTTTTTTATTTTTTTTCTGTTTTATATAATTTAATAACAAGTCCTAAATTGATCCCAAAATTAATATTTGTAATTCCATTTATGGCATATAGGGTGGAATTATAGGAACCCAACTTTTCGGTAAGTTCTTTATTATAATTTGAATTGTTTTGAATTGTAAGGTAAACAAAACTCATACCTGCAAGGAATTGTATTTTTTCCGAAACGGGAGTTGAAATCCCTACTTTAAGCAATCCGCCATAGGCTTGTTTGAATTTGAATTTCTCCGATTTTGAAAAGTCTTTTTTATCGATCGCTACATTGAAATTTTCTAATGAATTAAAATATTCGGCTTCGGTCTGGTTGCCATGATTTGATGACAGAAAGGCCTGTCTTGTAATTACCCAGTCATTCTCATCTATTTCTACGGTGGGGTCAAAGTAATAACCATTTGTTTTATGTTGGTAAACAGCCTCATAATCAGAAGTGCTTTCATAGTTAGAACTTGCAATTGAAGAAAAGATATATACCGGTCCGCAATCAATAAAAAGGCCTGTTTTTTCAGAACCTCCATTATATTTAAAAAGAAGATTTACTCCAATATTATTCATTAAAATGTTTTCGGATATGTTGTATGCCGTATAAAGACGCAAAAAATCAGGCAGATCACCTTGGTTATGTCCCCTGTATTCCTGATGAATTGTATCATAATTTAACTTGGCTTGTGAATGACTAAAGAATAAACCTGCACCGATCCCCACTTTTTTAGTTTTTCCAAACATCATATTCAAATCCAGGCCTCCGCTAAAAGCAATACCCCCTTTAGTGGAAAATCCAACAAGATTATTTTTTGATTTAATCAAATCACCATAATTCATCTTTGAAAGTTCCGGTTTTGCTATAGTTGGAGCATTTCCAGAACCTGAAAAGTTAAAAGAAAAAGTTAGTCCTGGTTTTTCACCGGGTAATTTTTCTGTCTTGATTTTTACAGGTCTTTCTTGTTTAATTTTCTCTGGTTTAGTTTCTTCTGGTTTAGTTTTTTCAGATTTTATTTTTTCAGGTTTTGTTTTCTCTGGTTTTATTTCTTCAGGTTTAGTGTCTTCAGGTTTAGTTTTTTCAGGTTTAGTTTTTTCAGGTTTTACTTTTTCAGGTTTTGTTTCTTCAGGTTTTGTTTTCTCCGGTTTTATTTTTTCAGGTTTATTTTTTTCAGATTTGTTTTTTTCTGGTTTTGTGTTATTTAGAGCTAATTCAACCAATGGTGCAGGGCATTCCGAACATGCTATCGGATTACTAACAATTTTCCTGATACCTGATATTTTTGCAGATAAAAAATCACTGGAAAGTTCCAGATTTAATTCCAAAATTACGTCTCGATTAGAAATAAAGTATTGATCTAAATACTTTCCGGAAATATTGCGTTGTATGACTATTTGAGCACTATTTGCAGCCAGATTATTGAAATTGATATTGTAGTTAATATTTTTTATTACAAAGCCATTCGGAAAATATTTTTCATAGTCAGCAACCATGTTTTCAACAGTCTTTTCAGTATTATTCAAGGTTTTGTTAGGAAAATCAGATGGCGTAAGATCGTCCCAAACCATTGCTTCTGGTTCGAAAAGAGAAAGGAATGCCTGTTTTTTTTCATCAGAAAAACCAACTGTCCCTTGTTTTTTAAGTTTTGAAGCTTTTAAATATTGTCTTAAAAAAGTATAAATTGTATTTGCTGCTGCTTTTTTCTGTTTTAAAGTCATATCACTCCCGTTCTGTGCCATGGTTATGCCAGATCCCAAAAAAACAATTCCGAAAAAAAAGCAAATTATCTTTTTCATTTCAGTTTTTGAATTTTTAATGTTTTTATGCGGTTATGCATTTTATTTTCTATTTGATAAAATATATTTCAGTACCCTGATTTTTCAACCAGTAATTTTTACGATTTCTGATATTTTCGCAGTTGTAAAATCATCAGAAAGTTTTATTACTAATTCCAAAACCGCTCCTTCATTGGTAATAAAGTATTTACCCGGAAATTTTCCGGAAATGTTGCGTTGTATCACAACTCGAACAATTTTATTGGATAAATCTTCGAAATCGATATTTGATTGTAGAATTCGTATCATAATTCCTCCGGGGAAATATAATTTAAAGTCAGCAACCAAACTTTCTACCGATTTCCTTGAATTCTTCTCGGTTTTATTTGGAAAATCGAATGGTGTGAGGTCATCCCAAACCATAGCATGTGGTTCAAAAAGACTTAGAAATATATGTTCTTGTTGTTCTGAAAGACCCTCAACACCTTGTTTGTGAAGTTTTGAAGTGGTTACGAACTGGTTAAAAATAGAATAAACAGTTGCCGCCGCGGTTTTCTTTTGATCCATTGTTAATTCCTTTGAGCATTGTGCAAAAGATAAATTATGCCCCAGTAATAGAAAAAAAAGTATAATTTTTGTTCTCATTTTAGTTCCTGATAATTAATTTTTTTAAAACTTTATTATGTGCTACTGTTTCAAATTCTATAAGGTAAATTCCATTATTTAATTCTTTCAAATCAATAGTTAAACTTTTTTTAGCACTAATATTCTGCCTTTCTATCGCCAATTGTCCCGTAATTTCAACAACCTGAAAAGAAATAATATTTTCAGAACAATGCACGTTAAGACTTTCTCTTGCAGGATTTGGGTATAAATTTATCAATTGCTCACCAGAATAATCATCAATACTTAAAAAATGCTCATTCAAATATGATTTCGAGAAACAATCTCCCTCTTTTACTATAACCCAATATTCTTTTGAGGGTGTCGGATAATCAGTGGCTTGATATTGCTGGAAAACAGCTCCATTTATTTCATGAGACGAAAGTGAAGGTATACTATCATAACCCCATTGGTAGGAAATGCCTGAGCCATTCAATTGGCAAACTAGCCAATTTGTATTTATAATTGAAATTGGTGGCGGAGTGGGTGCCTGGGCTCCCGAAACATTTATTGTTTCGGAATGAATATTTGTACATCCTGTTTGCGTGTTGGTTACCAACAAAGTAATTATAGCCGGACTAATTGTACCGAAATTAAATACTGCATTAGGTGTGCCCCCCCATGATGCTGCTAAAGTAGCATTTGTTGCAGACCAGGAATAAGAAACGCCATTTTGAACACTGTCTAATGTAAACGAGATGCTTTGAGAGCCAGGGCATACGGTTGTGGAATAGGGGGTGAAATTAGGTTCAATTGGAAGAGGATTAACTGTTACTGTTACATCATTGCTGGTTGAAGTACAAAGAACCCCACCTAAAGTTCCTGTGGTTATTCGTCTATAAGTAGTGGTAGTTGATAATCCCGAAGGAACATCATAAATGCTGGAAGTTGCCAGGGTAGTGGTATATGCATCCGTATTTTTTTTCCATACGTAAGTGAGTGAACCGGAACTTGTAGATGGGGTAATTTCAATAAAAGCAGCAGGATCTTCACCGCTGCATATTGTTTGAGCTGTACCGATGACCCCGGCAGATACAGAATTAACTGTAACACTTACAGAATTGCTATTTGCCAGACAGGTGATGCCGTTTAGTGTACTGGTTGTAACACACCTGTAATAGGTAGTTGTCAATAAGCCAGAAGGGGGATTATATGTATTTGTCCCGGTTCCAATGTAAGTTGGGAATGCCAATCCATCAGTTCCGCTTTGCCATTGATAAGTCAATGTTCCCGCACCGGTTGAGGAGGAACTGAAAATCAAATCAGTGGGATCTCCACCACTACATATCGTTTGGGCTGGATTTATGGTACCTCCTGCTATCGCATTAATAGTTACTGTAATCATATTACTGTTGGACTGGCAGGTAACATTATTCAAAGTACTTGTAGTTATGCATCTGTAATAGGTGGTATTGGTTAAACCCATGGAAGGGTTATATGAAGCGCCTGTTCCTAAATTGTTAGGAAATGTAGTGCCATTGGTACCGCTCTGCCATTGATAAGTTAATGTTCCTGAACCTGAAGATGCTTGACTAAAAGTAAGGTTAGAAGGATCGCCTCCACTACATATGGTTTGAGCTGATGCAATCGTGCCGCCGTTAACAGCATTTTGAACTGTAATTATTATGTAGTTACTTATGGCCGTACATGTTACACTATTCAGAATACTGGAGGTTACACATCTGTAATAAGTGGTATTAGTTAAGCCGGATGGTGGATCATAAGAAGTCGAATTAGTGCCGACATTTGTTGCGAAATTAATACCATCAGTACCGCTCTGCCATTGGTAAGATAAAGTTCCCGTCCCTGCGGATGTTGAACTAAATGTAAGGATTGAAGGATCGCCGGCATTACAAATTGTCTGATTGGTAGTGATTGTACCACTTGCTACATCATTTATTGTTACTGATATCACATTACTTGTTGCTGTACAAGCCAGACTGTTTTGTGTATTTGTTGTTACGCACCTGTAATAGGTGTTTGCAGTTAACCCAGAAGGTGGATCATAAGTATTTGAATTAGTCCCTACGTTTGTAGGGAAATTACTTCCATCTATACTGGTCTGCCACTGGTAAGAAAAGGTTCCGCCACCTGTAGATGCAGCAAAAAATGACATAATACCGGGATCGCCACTATTGCAAATTGTTTGAGAAGAAATAATTGTGCCGCCAGTTACTGCAACATTCACTGTTACTGTTATCATATTACTGATGGCCGAGCATATTATACCATTGAGGCTGCTGGTAGTGATACATCTATAATAGGTGGTTGTGGTTAAGCCTGCCGGAGGATTATATGAGGTACCTGATCCTATGTTGTTGGGAAATGCACTTCCATTTGTACCGCTTTGCCATTGATAGGAAAGGCTGCCATCACCGGTAGAAGGTACACTAAACGATAGGTTTGCCGCATCTCCTCCATTGCATAACGTTTGATCCTGGGTTATAGTACCACCGGTAACTTTATTAACAGTCACTATTATCATATTACTATTTGCATTACATGCGCTGTATTGAGAACTTGTGGTTACACACCTGTAGTAAGTCGTTTCGGTTAGGCCTGATGGAGGATTATAAGAGGTTGAATTCGCCCCAGTTATTGTGGAAAAAGTGTTGCCATCTGTACTACTCTGCCACTCGTATGACAGAGTTCCACTGCCAATTGAAGCGATACTAAAAGATAAATTGGACGGGTCGCCACCACTGCAAATCGTTTGAGCGGCAGTAATTGTACCTCCTGTAACCGGATCATTTACAGTTACCGTAATATCATTACTGATGGCTGTACATGCTATACTATTCAGAGTGCTGGTGGTGATGCAACGGAAATGTGTGGTAACAGTTAAGCCTGATGGAGGATCGAAAGAGTTTGAATTGATCCCTACGGTTGTTGGGAATGAAATGCCATCTGTGCCGCTCTGCCATTGATAAGATAAGGTTCCGTCACCTGAAGATGCAACACTAAAAGTCAGTATAGCCGGATCGCCTCCATTGCACAAGGTTTGAGGAGCGGTAATGGTACCAGGTGTTACCGCATTAATTGTAACAATTATCACATTGCTTGTTGCTGAGCATACCACGGTGTTGAGCGTGCTGGTAGTAATGCATCTGTAATAAGTGGTAGTAGTTAAACCCGTTGGTGGATTATATGAATTCAGATCTGTTCCAACGTTGGTGGGAGATGAAAAACTGACATCCGTTGCAGTCTGCCATTGGTAAAACAAGGTTCCGGCACCCGTGGAAGGTACAGTAAATGTGAGGTTAGCAGGATCTCCACCGCTGCATATCGTTTGAGCAGCTGCTATTGTCCCCGGCGTTACCGCATTAATTGTGACAATTATCACATTGCTTGTTGCAGAGCATACCACTGTGTTGAGCGTGCTGGTAGTAATGCATCTGTAATAAGTGGTAGTTGTCAAACCCGTTGGCGGATTATAAGAATTCAGATCCGTTCCAACATTGACAGGTGATGAAAAACTGACATCAGTTGCAGTCTGCCATTGGTAAGACAAGGTTCCGGGACCCGTGGAAGGTAAACTAAATGTCAGGTCGGCCGGATCTCCACCGCTGCATATCGTTTGAGCTGCTGCAATTATCCCAGGCGTTACCGCATTAATTGTGACAATTATTACATTACTTGTTGCTGTGCATACCACAGTGTTGAGCGTACTGGTAGTAATGCATCTGTAATAAGTGGTAGTAGTCAAACCCGTTGGCGGATTATAAGAATTCAGATTCGTTCCAACATTGGCAGGTGATGAAAAACTGACATCAGTTGCAGTCTGCCATTGGTAAGACAAGGTTCCGGCACCCGTGGAAGCTGCACTAAATGTCAGGTTAGCCGGATCTCCACCGCTGCATATTGTTTGAGCAGATGTTATTGTCCCTGAAGCAACTGCATTGACTGTAACTGTTATCACATTGCTGGTTGCTGTTCCCACAACGCTATTGAGCGTACTGGTGATTACACATCTGTAGTAGGTGGTAGTAGTCAAACCGCCAGGCGGATTATAAGAATTCAGATCCGTTCCAACGTTGGTAGGGGATGAAAAACTGATATCAGTCCCGGTTTGCCATTGATAAGCCAAAGTGCCACCACCAGCAGGCAGGGCTGTAAACGTTAGGTTAGCCGGATCACCACCGCTACAAATAGTTTGAGCTGCTGCAATTGTACCCGGTGTTATGGAATTAATAGTGACGGTAATAAAATTACTGATAGCTGAGCAGATAACGCCGTTCAGCGTGCTGGTGGTAATGCATCTGTAATATGTTGTGGTGGTTAATCCAGCAGGAGGATCATACGAAGGAGTGTTTGTTCCTAAATTGGTAGGAAATGAACTGCCATCTGTGCCGCTTTGCCATTGATAAGAAAGTGTTCCCAAGCCGGATGAGGCAATACTAAAAGTGAGGTTAGCCGGATTACCACCACTAACAATTGTTTGAGAAGCATCTATCGTGCCTCCAGTTACAGAGTTTATCGATACCGTAACATCATTGCTGTTCGCCGTACATGAAACAATGCCAGAGGTACTGGTTGTTATTCGTCGGTAAGTATTGGTAGCAGTTAAACCTGAAGGAGCATCATAGGTTGCAGTGTTTGCAGTGGGTATGGGAACAGAATAACCATCGGAGCTCTGTTTCCACTGGTATGTAAGTGAACCGGAACCGGTAGAAGCAACACTTTCAGTAAAGGCCACGGGGTTGCCACCGCTGCATATCGTTTGAGGAGCTGCAATTGTTCCTCCGGTAACAGAATTTACTGATACAATAATATCATTGCTGTTTGCAGTACATGTTACACTGTATAGGCTACTTGTTGTTATTCGCCTGTAGGTATTGGTAATTGTTAAACCTGATGGAGCATCATATGTTGGAGTCGATCCTAAGGACGCAGAATAACCATTGGCACTTTGCATCCATTGGTAAGTGAGTGAACCGGCCCCGGTAGAAGCAGCACTTTCAGTGAAGGCCGCGGGGTTTCCACCGCTGCATATCGTTTGAGCAGAGGCAATTGTGCCTCCGGAAACTGAATTTATCAGTATTTCTACCACATTGCTGGTTACCGGAGGAGTACATGTGCCGCTTACAATACAAGTTATATTGGCAGCATTTTCCCCTATTCCGGGGTTTGTGATTGTTAAAGTGGATGTATTATAATTGCTGTATGGAGCAGCACTGATATTAATCCCTCCTTTTTTCCATTGATAGGTTAATCCGGCTCCGGTTGCTGTAACGCTAATAGTAGCTGCCCCTGTTCCCGCACAAAACGGGGCAGGTGCAACAGGCTGACCAGTAATTGCAGGCAGGGCATTTACTGTAATAACTACAGGACTGCTGGTTACTGGCGGAGTACAGGTGCCGCTTACAATACAAGTTATACTGGCGGTATTTTCCCCTATTCCGGGATTTGTGATTGTTAAGGTGGATGTAGTAAAATTGCTGTAAGGAGCAGCACTGATATTGACCCCTCCTTTTTGCCATTGATAGGTTAATCCTGCTCCGGTCGCTGTAACGCTAATTGTAGCAGTTCCCGATCCCGCACAAAACGCCGTAGGAGCCACTGGCTGAATTGAAATTGCGGGCGAGTTATTGATTGTTACAGTTACATCAAATCGTGTTGCGCTCTCACAAGTGCTAACAGTTTGACTTGCCCAATAATGAGTAGCAGTTACCAAGGATTCAGAGGACAATTTCGCTGTTCCGCCTGTTGAAGCGGCATACCATTTAACAGCGGTACCTGTTGCAGCTAAATTTGCTACAGTTGGTAAAGTACTGGAACAGAATGATTGAGATGCTGTACCTGTTGGTGCTGCAGGTGTGGTATTAACAGTTACAGTTACATCAAATCGTGTTGCGCTCTCACAAGTGCTAACAGTTTGGCTTGCCCAATAATGTGTGGCAGTTACCAAAGCTTCAGAGGACAATTTCGCTATTCCTCCTGTTGAAGCGGCATACCATTTAATAGCTGTACCTGTTGCAGCTAAATTAGCGACTGTGGGTGAAGTACTGGAACAGAAAGATTGAGCAGCTGTACCTGTTGGTGCTGCAGGTGTAGTATTAACAGTTGCTGTTACATCAAATCGTGTTGCGCTTTCACAAGTGCTAACTGTTTGGCTTGCCCAATAATGAGTTGCCGTTACCAAAGCTTCAGAGGACAATTTCGCTATTCCTCCTGTTGAAGCGGCATACC
>JAVHPR010000393.1:0-13118 GCA_036170695.1 Bacteroidia bacterium | reverse complement strand
GTTCCGCCTGATGCAGCGGCATACCATTGAATGGCAGTACCAGTTGCAGCTAAATCAGCTACCGTGGGTGAAGCACCGGAACAGAAAGATTGAGCTGCTGTTCCTGTTGGTGCTGCAGGAGTGGTATTAACAGTTGCGGTTACATCAAATCGTGTTGCGCTCTCACAAGTGCTAACTGTTTGACTTGCATAATAATGAGTGGCAGTTACCAAAGCTTCAGCGGGCAATTTCGCTATTCCACCTGTTGAAGCGGCATACCATTGAATGGTTGTTCCTGTTGCAGCTAAATTAGCTACTGTTGGTGAAGCACCGGAACAGAATGATTGAGCTGCTGTTCCTGTTGGTGCTACAGGAGTGGTATTAACAGTTACAGTTACATCAAATCGTGTAGTACTCTCACAAGTGTTAACTGTTTGACTTGCATAATAATGAGTGGCAGTTACCAAAGCTTCAGCGGGCAATTTCGCTATTCCACCTGTTGAAGCGGCATACCATTGAATGGTTGTTCCTGTTGCAGCTAAATCAGCTACTGTGGGTGAATTAGCGGTACAGAAAGACTGAGCTGCTGTTCCGGTTGGTGCTGCCGGTATCACATTAAGTGTCTGTGTGTCCCCTGCAAAAGCAGCAAAGGATATAGTGCCTGCAGAGGTAGTGATGTTACCCGTTGTAATTGCTGAAACGGTAATAGTATGTGCAGCAACTGCCGATGCGGCAACATCCATTGTAACCCAAAAATGAGACGTGGCACTGGTTGTAAGAGCGCTTACAAATGTTGCGAATGTCTGTGTCCCAGCTACAACCGGTGTTAAATCAACCCCTACTTGAGTCGCAGCGGATAAATCATTAGTTGTATTATACCATAATTTAAATACGCTAAGATCGGCCACAGCGTAATTTCCTGTAGTAGTAAAATTAAAATCAGTAAAGTTTGCAGGAGTTGCATCCAAAGCAATAGTAAAATAATATATAGGAACTTTTAGTGTTTCTGCACAAATGTTTGCTACCGGAACAGATGGATTAGGCGATGCAACGGTTAAAACCTGTGCAAACAACTTGTTAGTAAAAGAGAGTGCTAAAAATAGTAATACAATTAGTATTGTTTTAACAGTACCTACATTATTTATATGATGGAAGATATTTTTGAAAGAATATTGTTTTTTCATATAATTGCCCTCCTTCTCAAAAAAATGGAATGTCTTTTAGGCAAAGCTATTACCTTTTCAACATTAACAAAAACCATAAAAGTATCGGCCATCGAGGTATAAATTTCGTTTTTAAATAAAAAGCAAAATGATAAACGATAATTAATTGGCAGCATTGTTTTTTTCATTCAAAGTTGATTGTTGCAAATATAAACAATAAAAGTATAATTTATTGGATTGGTGTTGTTCAAATTAGGAGCATTTCAAAAAATAATTTTATCAGGGCAATAAAAACATTTTAGCTCTTTTGTTGCAAAGCTTTTTTTTATTGTTCAAATCTAAAAAATCATTCCAGTACATCAAAATAAAATAGTTCAACTTTTATTCTCTTTATAGCTGGCTAATGATTTTTTTTTATCTTTACTCCTATCATCAAGTTTGATTAATGGATTTATATTAACTCTCATCTTAGCATTTTCAAAGTTTAATATTGCCCGGATACCTTGAGTTTTTTTCGGTTAAGTTTTTTAGGTGTAAAACGATTTTGCAATAAGTGGTTGAATAGCAGTTATTTACGCCGGATGTGTGTTGATTATAAAAAGATGTAATGTCATGTCAAGATTTGACGAGCCATCTTTTAGTAAAGAAAAAGATTGCTCCAATACGGTTGGAATGACTCACAAAATGGCAAAGCATGTTTAAATAACACTTTGCTACTAATTGTAAAAAGTAAAGTTCAATAAGATGTGTAGGAAAATAAGTTATAGTATAGTATTTTTTTTCACATTAATTTTCTATAGTGGTTGGGCTCAAACCTTCAATCAAAAAGAGAATGCAGTGTACATTTATAATTTTGTAAAAAACACTGAATGGATTCAAAAAAAAACTACCTGTATTATTGGGGTAATTGGTGATACTCCTGTTGAAAATGAATTAAAAAGCATACTTGCGAAAAAAAATATTTCTATTATCATTAAACACATTTCCCTCCTCGAAACTAAAAGTGTTGATGTAATTTTAGTTGCCGAATCTTCTTCTAAAAGTCTAAAAGAAATTCATAAATTAACAGAGAAACTTCCTATTTTGATCATTACAGAAAAACCGGATTTGAATTATTCAGGTGCATGCGTCTCATTATTTATGGATGAAGACGATGATTTTAAAACAAAATATCAGGTTAGTCCTTTCAATCTAAGATCAAGAGGACTCGTGATGAATCAACAAATTATTAATAATGCAATATTGGTTAGATAAACGATGAAAAGAATCCTACATATTTTCATGGTAGTTTTATTCAGCTATTTTAAAATTTTAGCTCAGGATACCACCAAAACACATTTTTCAGACTCTACGGATTTTTCAAATTTAAGTATTGATGAATTGATGAAATTGAAATCTACCTATCAATCCAGTGAAATGGAAAAGCTTATTAATCAATCGATTGAAGTTGCATCTCGGAAACCCCTTTCAGCTAAAAAAAGTCCTTCTGTTGTTTCAGTTATAACTGCCGAAGAAATTGAAAAAAGTGGTGCACGGGATTTAGTGGATATTTTGCAAATGGTACCAGGCATAGATTTTAATATGGATGTACAAGGATCTATAGGCATTTCAATCAGAGGTATCTGGGCACAGGAAGGAAAAGTTTTATTATTGCTGGATGGTCAGGAAATGAATGAAATTGCTTTTGCTTCTTTGCAATTTAATCAGGGATACCCCATTAGTCAAATTAAAAAAATTGAAGTAATCAGAGGTCCGGGCTCTGCTTCATACGGTGGTTATGCCGAATATGCCGTTATCAATATTATTACAAAAAACGGGGAAGATATTAAAGGTGTAAACGCAAGTTCAACAATTGGTCAAACAGCAAATACCTATGCTCGTCAAAATATTAATCTCTCGATAGGACAAAAAATGAACGATTTCTCATATTCTCTTTCAGGTTATTTGAATCATGGGCAGCGCAGTAATTTAAACTATACCGATGTTTATGGATCAACATACAGTATGGTGGGAAATTCGACTTTAAATGCATTAAATATTAACTTTGGAGTTCAATACAAAGGACTTTCATTTCGTTATATTCAGGATAATCTTTACACAACTGAAAGGGATCAGTTCGATAAAATTTTATCAAAGGCTTACAAGCAAAATTTTTTAACTTCTTTGTGTGAAATAAAATATCAAAAACAAATGTCGAAAAATTTTCAATTCCAGTCTAAAGTTAATTATAAACACGGACTTCCATGGAATAATCCTGTTGCCTTAGATTCTATTGATGGTGGCGAACCCTATAAAATTACAACCGATAGATACCGGGGAAATGTAGCAGGTATTTGGGATATCCATCGGTCAATAAATTTAGCATTTGGACTTGAAGCATACTATGATATAGCATCCAAAAAAGATAATCAAATTTTTGCAAAGGATTCTGTTCATACCCTTTACTATTTGAATTATGCTCCTTATGTACAAAGTTTAATTAAAACGCGCTTTGCAAATATTACAGCAGGTATTCGTTATGACGTGAATTCAGCTTTTGGTAGTGCTTTGAATCCCAGAATCGGAATAACTAAAAAAATTGCATCTCTTAATATAAAGGCTCTTTACGCATCATCTTTCAGAGCGCCTGCCATCGAGAACATCCAGTCTAGTTTGGGAAGTGCAATAAAACCTGAAAAATCTCAAACATTTGAATTGGAAGTTGGATATCAAATTAATCGTAGTTCCTATTTTTCAATTAATACTTTTGATATTACAACCAAAAATTCAATACATTATTTTATTTATGCTGATTCCAATTCTATTGTATCAAAAGAGGGATATGATAATATTTCTAAAAGTATTGGTACTCAGGGGCTTGAAATTGAATATAAATTCAAATCTCCTTCAGGCTCAATAACCTCATCGTATTCATTCTATACAACCGCAAACAAAAATGTGGATGAAGCAACCGAGGTTCCGGCAAATAAAAATGTTAATTTAGGGATAGCTAATCATAAACTTTCATTATTTGGAACGATAAACCTGAACAAGGCATTCTTTATTACCTCCTCAATTTTCGTTTTAGGAAAAAGATATGGCTATTCTTCGGTGGATTCTTTGGGAAATGGTATAATTACTGCTTACAATCCACAACTTCAATTAAATTTGTTTGTAGGATATAAAAATGCAAAAAACAGTTTTTCAATTGGGTTTGGAATTAGAAATATTACGAATCAAACCATTTTGTATATTCAACCCTATAATAGTTATCACAATGCTTTGCCAGGAATGGGACGTGAATTTAATTTAAAAATGGCGTATTATTTCAATTATAAAAAATGAGAAAACTGAAGTTTAATATCACTAAGAAATTAGCATTAACGTATTTGGTAATAATTTTTGTAGCCATTATTACTACCGTTTCTTGTATAAATTCTCTTGTCAAATATCAGGAACTGGATAATGAATTTGTCTTTGAAAATTTACCAAGTATTGAAAAGCTGAAAGAAATTCAATATCTGTCAGCAGAAATAAATAAACTTGCTAAAAGCTGGGTATTTATTTCGAGTCAATCAGATAAAGATAAATTACAAAGACTATTAAAAAATGCATACCCGTTGTCATTAAATAAATTAAATGCTGTATCCAAAAAATATACATTAAAAGAAGACATTGATGCGATAAAAGAAATTAATAAGCATAGTGAAGAAGCAATATTAAATATTAATAAAAACGCTCAGTTGTTGAATGGTTTTGAAGCCTATTTTGATGAAAAAATAGTGAACCAGTCCGTTGACATTTATTATGAAAAAATAAATGTAAATTTTTTAATTAACGACAAAATCTTTGCCGAACTATTAATTAGAAAAACAGCAAGACAAGAAGCCATTTTTAAGAATAAGGAAGCATTAATATCTTATTTGAATTTTATTTTTCTTACCGCCATTATTCTCATTGTATTAATTAGTTTTATATCTATTTATTTTACAAAAAAGAAAATTTCAAATCCCTTAATTGTATTGGAAAAAATTATTTCAAACGTGTCTATCGGTGATGTGCAAACAATACCTATCAGTAAAGAGAAAGATGAAATAGGAGACATGCAGAATGCTTTAAGTAAAATGATTGATGGGTTAAAAGAGAAAATCAGTTTTGCAAAAGATATAGGAAATGGAAATTACAAGGCAGAGGTGAATTTATTATCTGACCATGACCAATTAGGCTATTCTTTGATTGATATGGCCCTTGACTTACAACAGTATGACAAGAATATTAAAGAATCCAAAGCGATTGTTGAAACTCAAAGAAATGAAATACTTGATAGCATTGATTATTCACTTCATATCCAGCAATCTCTTATTCCTTCTGATGCAATGTTTGAAAAGACTTTAAAAGACAGTTTTATGTTTTTTAGACCAAAAGATATTGTGAGTGGTGATTTTCCATGGTTATTTGAAACAAAAAAATTTGTTTATTTTGGTGTGGTTGATTGCATTGGGCATGGTGTGCCGGGAGCAATGATGTCGATGATTGGTATTTTGTTATTGAATTCTATTATTCAAAATGGAATAGATAATATATCACCTTCAGAAATATTAGCCGAACTTCACAAGGAAGTGGTTAAAACGTTAAAACAAAATTCAAAGGAAAATAGTAAAGACGGTATGGATGCTTCATTGTGTAGATTAGATTATGCTAATAAGGAAATTCTGTTTTCCGGAGCCCATTTGCCTTTGGTACTTTTAAGAGGTGACAAGTTAGAAATATTTAAAGGAGATAGATTCAATATCGGAGGTTTATACTATCAAAATAAAAATATATATACAGATCATATAATTAAATTGCAAAAAGGGGATAAAATATTTATTTTTTCCGACGGGTTAATTGATCAAATTGGAGGGGTAGAAAAAAAGAAATGGATGACATCCAACTTTAAGGAATTTATTTTAGAAAATAAAGATATTTCTATGTCGGATTTTAAACAAAAAGTCAGTTCAAAGTTTGATGAGTTTAAAGGCAATTGTAAGCAGATTGACGATGTATTATTAATAGGAGTGGAAATTTGATTTGTTATGAAGTACCCGAACAGCCTTTCATAATTGCCTTTTACTTTCCCAGTAAGGGCGATATACTGTAAATTTATATTCAATAAAATAATCATTCCTTATCCTCGCTGTTCCCTTCCACATTTTTTAACATTTTTTAAGATTTTATTTTTTGCATTTTGCATTTTTATTAAAAAATTTGCATCAACATTTTTGTTGCAATTTTTAATCTCAAATATATTAATTAGATGGATATAATTATTGAAAACATTACGAAGAAATACGGGCCTCAAAAGGCTGTTGATGATATTTCTTTTCATGTAAAAACTGGCGAAGTAGTTGGTTTTTTGGGGCCAAATGGTGCCGGGAAAACCACCACAATGAAAATTCTTACCGGACTTATTGCTCCTAATAAAGGAAATGCTAAAATTGGCAATTATTCAGTTAGAGATGACGCTGAAAAAGTAAAAAAACTGATCGGTTATTTGCCGGAAAATAATCCTCTTTATCTTGAGATGCCTATCATCGATTATTTACAGTTTGCAGCCGAGATACAAGGCGTTCCCCAAAACAAAGTAAAATTACGTATTCAGGAAATGATCCGTATATGCGGATTAAAAGCCGAGAAACACAAAAAGATTGGCGAGCTTTCAAAAGGATACCGGCAGCGCGTTGGACTGGCGCAGGCAATGATTCATGATCCGGAGGTGCTTATCCTGGATGAGCCTACAACAGGTCTTGATCCCAATCAGATTGTGGAAATACGCCGTTTGATTAAAGAAATTGGAAAAGAAAAAACAGTTATCCTTAGCACCCATATTTTGCCTGAAGTGGAAGCAACCTGCGACCGCATTCTGATTATCAGTAAAGGGAAAATTGTTGCTGACGGCACTTCTGAAAATCTTCGTAAACAGTCCCAGGGGCATGAACTACTGCGCGTAAGAATTGAGGATGGTGAACGAAATGATGTATTCAGCCAGTTGCAGAAATTACCGCATGTTGGTCTTGTTGATTTTATCCGCGGAATTGACAATTGTTACGAAGTGCAGAGCAGGGGAGAGTTTGGCAACAAAAGAGATGTTTTTGCACTTTGTGTGAAAAACAACTGGGTATTAACTGAAATGACTCCTATTGAAACCAAGCTGGAAGACCTGTTTAGGGATTTAACTATTAATTAACTCAACAATCAAAATTTCAAAACATGAACAAAATCTGGATTATTGCAAAAAGAGAACTTCAGTCGTTTTTCGATTCTTTGACTGCATACATTATGCTGATTGCCTTTGTGGGCTTCAGCGGCTTTTTTACCTGGCTTTACGGAGCGGATATTTTTCTGCGCAACCAAGCTGACTTACAGGTATTCTTCAATATCGCTTATTGGACACTTTTCTTTTTCATTCCTGCAATTACCATGCGTATGCTTGCAGAGGAAAATAAGTCAGGTACAATAGAGCTGTTACTTACCAAAGCTGTAACTGACTGGCAGGTAATTTTAGGTAAATTTTTTGCTTGCCTTATTCTTATTTTAATAGCATTGCTGCTCACAATTCCGTATTATCTGACTGTTTGGAAGCTTGGTCCCGTTGATCATGGCGCTGTCTGGTCAGGTTATTTGGGCTTGATACTTATGTCGGCAGCTTATATTAGCATCGGACTTTATACCAGCAGTGTCAATAATAATCAGATTGTTGCTTTTTTGCTTGCAATTTTTATAGGCATATTCTTCCATATTATTTTCCAGGTACTTGCACAAAGTTTCACCGGAACTATTGGCGGAGTGTTTAGTTATATGAGTATTTCCACTCATTACGAATCTATTTCAAGAGGAGTAATTGACAGTAAAGACCTGATATATTTTTTATCTGTTATCCTTCTTGGTTTGGTTTTATCTGAAATCAGTTTATCAAAACGTAATGTTGTAGACTGATTGATTTAGCAACAAAAAAATATTCTATTATGAAAACAAAAAAATCAATTCTTAATTTTATTTTACTCACGATAGGAATTCTTATTCTTATTAATATTTTATCTGACAGCTATTTTTTTAGATTGGATTTTACTGCCGATAAGCGCTATACACTGAGTAAAGCATCTGAAAACATTCTGAGTTCACTCAAGCAGCCCATTACGGTAAAGGCTTTTTTCTCCGAAAATCTTCCTCCTGATTTCGCTAAAACGAAACGGGATTTTCAGGAATTGCTGGTGGAATATGCCAATCGTTCAAAAGGGAAAGTAGTTTATGAATTTATTAATCCGAATGAAAAGGAGGAGCTGGAAACACAGGCAACACAAGCTGGCATACGGCCTGTGATGATTAGTGTACGTGAAAAAGATCAGATGAAACAGCAGAAAGCTTATTTAGGCGCTGAATTAAAAATGGGTGAAAGAACGGAGGCTATTCCTTTTATGCAACCCGGGGCGGCTATGGAATATGCTCTTTCGTCAAGTATTAAAAAACTTTCAGTTGCCGATAAACCGGTTATCGGTTTGCTGCAAGGACACGGAGAGGCTGAAATAAAAGCTATGAAACAGGCAGAAAATGCTTTGTCAGTAATGTATAACATCGAGCCCATTACTCTTAGTGATACTGGAGCTATCCCTGATCGGATAAAAACAATTGCAGTTATCGATCCCAAGGATACCTTCCCTCAAAGTCATTTGAATCATATTGATGAATTTTTATCGAAAGGTAAAAATGTATTCATTGCTTATTCTATAGAAAATGCTAATTTGAGCAATGGAAGCAGTACAAAAAACCATTCAGGACTGGAGAGTTGGCTTGCAGCAAAAAAAATAATAATTGAAGATGAATTTGCAGTTGATGCAAGTTGCGGAAGTATAAATGTACAGCAGCAGCAAGGCGGATTTGCTTTCACTTCGCAAGTGCAGTTTCCTTATTTCCCGCTTATCAATAAGTTTGAAGATAACCCTGTTTCCAAAGGGCTGGAGCAGATTTTCCTTCGCTTCCCTAGTCCTCTGAAATATACAGGTGATTCAAGCTTGCATTTTTCACCCATTATAAAAACAAGTCCGAAATCCGGAACAACTCATCCTCCATTGGTTTTCAATATCCAAAAACAATGGAATAATAATGACTTTTCAATGCCTGGTATTACGCTTGCAGGTTCTTTCTCCGGGAAACTAGCAGGGCAGAGTTTATCTAAAATGGTAGTGGTAGCAAATGGCGATTTTGCTGTGAATGGTGAAGGACAACAAGCTGTGCAGCAGCTTCCACCGGATAATATTAATTTGTTGGTGAATGCAATTGACTGGCTTTCGGATGATACTGGCTTAATTGAGCTCCGCACAAAAGGCGTTACCGCCCGCCCCTTGGATGTTACAGAAGATGGAACAAAGGCGTTTTACAAATATTTTAATTTTTTGCTTCCTATTCTTTTAATCATTGCTTATGGATTTATCCGTATGCAGATGAAGCGCAGATTGCGTGAAAAAAGAATGGATGAAGATTATTATGAATAAACAAAGTTAAACTATTATATAATTTTTGAAAATTATTCATTCTTTTTAAAAACTTCTCCCCTTAATCCGCTCCCCTTGAAAAAGGGGAGGGGGCAATAGTAGCGATAATTAAATAAAATATAATTGCTACACACAGTCTCCCCTCTCCTTTTTCAAGGAGAGGGGCGGGGGAGAGGTTTAACAAGCGATTTAAGAATTCGTAAAGAAAATTTGTATAAAAATCTAATTTAAAACTAATTTTTTTTAAATCTCAATCAATATGTTTAATAAATTAAATACAAAAATTCTGCTTATCATTTCTGTTGTTTTGATTGGACTGATTGCACTGAGCAAATATCAATCGAAAAAATCGGAAAATACATTTCGTGAAGAATTTATAAAAATTGACACGTCGTTGGTGCAGCAACTTCTTATTTATCCTAAATCCGAAAAAGGGAAGGAGATAAAAATTACACGAACTAAAGCTGGATGGGAATTACAGAATGATAAGGTAAAAACGTTTGCCGACAGCAACACGGTTCGCGAATTTCTTAAAAATTTTGTAGATATGAAATCAGTAAGCCTTGCCGCACAAAATAAAGAAGGATGGGAAGATTTGCAATTGTATGATACATCAGGAACAATCATAAAAATTATTTGCAAAGATCAAAGTTATAATATCGTTGTCGGAAAATTTGCTTATAGCAACGAGACAAGAAGCGGTTTGACTTATGTCCGTTACCTGAATGAAGAAGCGGCATACACAGTCAGCGGTTTTCTCGCTCTGAATGTGAATCAGGGCTTTAATTCATGGCGTAAAAAAACATTTATCAGCGGGAACAAAAATAATTGGACTTCACTTACTTTTACATACCCCGGCGACAGCAGTTTTGTGCTTAACAAAAATAATAATCTCTGGACGGTTAACGGACAGCCCGCCGATTCATTATTAACTGAACAGTATCTGAACAGAATTTCTAATATGCCATGCAGTGGTTTTATGGATGCATATACACTAGGAGCAACACCGATATTTACGCTGTCTATTCAGGGAAATAATCAACACTCACCTATTACTGTCAATGCGTATCCTGATATAAGTCAGAAATACATTCTGCACTCCAGTTTAAATGCTGATGCTTATTTCAGCGAAGCGCAAAGCAGAATAGCAGAAAGCCTTTTTGTTGGTAGAAATAAGTTTTTGAAGCCTGTTGAAAGCAAGAAGAAGAAATGATTTTTCGTTCTTATAGGTAGTAATTTCGCCTTATGTCCGTGTGTTGTCACCCAGAGCCTGTCGAAGGGTGTGTGAGGGCTAGCCCAAATGCTTCGACAGGCTCAGCATGACCCACGCACACAAAATTTATTTCAGCACTTGATTGGCATAATTGTCTGTTTTTACAATTCCCCAATATCTTCATTCCATAATTTAGGATTTTTCAAAATAAAATCCTTCATCATATTTTTACATTCCTCCATATTCAGGTCTATCACTTCAACGCCATGTGATTGCATAAATTCTTTAGCGCCCGGAAAAGTTTCGGATTCCCCTGCATATACCTTTTTAATCCCAAATTGAACTACAGCTCCTGCGCACAAATAACAGGGCATAAGTGTTGAATACAAAATGGTGTCTTTATAATTACCTACACGTCCTGCATTTCGCAAACAATCAATTTCTGCATGGGTAACCGGATCGTTATCCTGAATTCGCTTATTGTGCCCGGCTCCAATAATTTTCCCATCTTTTATCAAAACGCTTCCTATAGGGATACCATTTTCACTTTGACCGAGCTTTGCCTGGTCAATTGCAGCTTTCATAAATTCATCCATCAGAATATTTTTTAATTTTCAAACTTTCATTTAATCTAAAACGCAACGAACCGATAATCCACTACAAACATTACCATCATCTGTACCAATACTACTCATACTATGATTCAAAGTGCGCCCCCAGGCTTTGTTTTTTTTCTTTGACTCGGTGGAAGTCCAAAAGCAACCATTCCTTCCTGCATAAAGGAATGGGCCAACATTATACCTGTAACCTCCCGGTAAGCCTGAAAAGCCGCTTTCATTTGTAGCGTTTTCGTTTACCAGCCAGCCTCTTTTTGCCTTAACCTTTATTCCTGCCTCATCTCCGCCAAGATTGTCTATAAGTTGCTCCCATTCATCATTTGATGGAATATGAAACCCCTTTGGTGCCAATCCGCGAGGATCGTTTACGGCATACCAATTATATAATTTCCCGTATTTAATGCCATTTTCTGATTTATTTTCATAATAACACCAGGCACCTGATTTTAATTTCGCCCAATCTGTGGCACTTTTTACCTGTGGTATCGAATCGCCGTTGCGATAAGTGGTCACATTTAAATTTTCGGCCATCCACTTTTGGCCTCTGATTTTTACTATTTTAAAGATTCGTCTGTCCTGATCGTTTATTTCTTCAGTTGACATAAATACTATTAATGCTGCTATAGCACAAATAAAAGTGATACTCTTTTTCATTTTTTGTTAGTTTTAATAATTAATAATTTGGTGTTGATATTCGTCCGGCATGGCCCGGGATATGTATTTGCAGTAGCTTTTTTTGTTTTCTAAATCTTTATTTTTTGTCAGGCAGATGCAAAAATGAAATATTTATTAGGTGAGTTTTAGTGGTCTTTTATAGGTTATTAACAGCAAAATGTTAACAACTTGCCCTGTAGATGTTAATAGCATTATATAACTAATTCAACCCTAGTTAGTTATATTAATTGCTGAGCGGATTTTTCTTAAAAATAAATGTTTGTAAATTGTTAATAACTTTTGTTAATATAGTTTCATCAGAGGTTATTAACAATCGAATATTGAGGTTTTTGTGAAGTAGAAGGTGGAAGTGTAAAGTGGTGATTGTTAATAGTTTAATATAGCAAATTCAATTAATTATTGATTTATGAATATTTGTTTCTTAATCAAATCGTTTTCATACTTTTGCAGCGCAATTATTATTTATTAACCATTCCAAAATATTTTACCCGAAACATAATTTAGCTTCGGATAGATTTTGCGGACTAATTCTATTACTCTATGAAATTTTTTATTGACACAGCAAATCTTGCACAAATTAAGGAAGCTCAAGACCTTGGCATTTTAGATGGCGTAACCACCAACCCTTCGCTTATGGCTAAAGAAGGTATTAAAGGTGAAAAAAATATTTTAAAACACTACGTAGATATTTGCAAACTGGTATCGGGCGATGTTAGTGCTGAGGTTATTGCTACAGACTATGCTGGTATTGTTAAAGAAGGAGAACGACTTGCTAAACTTCATAAGCAAATTGTAGTAAAAGTACCCATGATTAAGGAAGGTATAAAAGCCATTAAATATTTTTCCGGAAAAGGTATCCGTACCAATTGTACTTTGGTGTTTTCTGCCGGACAGGCATTATTAGCTGCCAAAGCTGGTGCTACTTATGTTTCTCCATTTGTTGGTCGTTTAGATGATGTTTCTA
>JAVHPR010000392.1:0-1654 GCA_036170695.1 Bacteroidia bacterium | reverse complement strand
CCGGACCAAAAATTTCTTCCTGCACAATACGGTGTGATTGTGAAGCGTTTAAAAATAAAGTAGGGCGGCAGAAATATCCTTTGCTCGGAATGGCGCATGAAGACTGGTAAAAATCAGCACCTTCATTTTTCCCTATCTTGATATAATCTTGAATTTTCAGTAATTGTTCTTTTGAATTAATAGCCCCGATATCCGTATTTTTATCCATAGGATCACCAACAATTAATGATTCCATTCTGTCTTTTAGTTTACGGATAACAATATCGGCAACATTTTCCTGAATAAACAAACGTGAGCCTGCGCAACAAACATGTCCCTGGTTAAAGAATATCCCATTAATAACGCCTTCTACAGCTTGATCTAGTGGAGCATCTTCAAAAATAATATTGGCCGCTTTTCCGCCCAATTCAAGTGTTAGTTTTTTGTCGGTTCCTGCAATTGCCTTTTGAATTATTTTACCAACATCAGTAGAGCCTGTAAAGGCAATTTTATTAATGTCGGGATGGTTAACCATGGCAGCACCTGTTTTTCCGGCACCAGTAATAATATTTACAACACCATCTGGTAAACCGCTATCCCGAAACAGTTCAGCCAATTTTAATGCAGTGAGCGAAGTGGTTTCGGCAGGTTTTAAAACAACAGTATTTCCAGCCGCTAAAGCAGGAGCAATTTTCCATGCTGCCATTAGTAAGGGAAAATTCCATGGAATAATCTGTCCTGCAACACCTAATGGTTGCGGGTTTCTATTTGGAAAAGCATACTCAAGTTTGTCAGCCCATCCGGCATTATAAAAAAAGTGATTGGCGGCTAAAGGCACATCTATATCGCGGCTTTCACGGATAGGTTTACCACCATTCATGGTTTCAATCACCGAAAATTCACGTGCACGTTCCTGCATCAAACGTGCAATGCGGTATATATATTTACCACGTTCTTTGGGTGATATTTTACTCCACTTTTCAAAAGCTTTACGCGCAGCTTTTACGGCTTTGTCCACATCTTTTTCATCAGCTTCAGCAACTTCGGCAATCTTTTGTTCTGTAGCAGGATTGATTGTATCGAAATATTTTTTGCTGTTCGGTTTTACAAACTTTCCATCAATAAAAAGATCATATTGTTTTTGAAGCGAAATGTGTTTGGTATCTTCAGGTGCTGGTGCATACGTCCAATCTGATTTAAAATCCAATCCAATTTTGTTTTCTTGTTTTTTGCTCATATTGTATTTTTTTTATTCTATCCACCCTGACAGGGTTTCAAACCCTGTTAGGGTTATTTCTATTATAAGTTATTAATTGGGCATAGTAATTATTGATTCATCCAAAATATTTGTTTTTATACTTCATAAAATTGACCCTTTATAGGGTTTGAAACCCTTATTGAGAAGCTGTATTATACACATAAAAGTTTTGATTCTAATTCTTCCATTAAATTCTGATTTATTTGTTGGTGACAAAACTTGAAATTTTCAATATCGTCAAATAATTCTATGGCTTCTTTTCGTTTCAATTGTGTTGTTTTATCAGAAATTAAAGAATGGTAAGAAGAGTACTTCCAATCAGTAATTTTTTCGGCAAATTCATGATGAACCGGATTAGCATGAATATATAATTTGATTGTCCGTTAGTTTACCCATAATTAAAAACCATAGCAACAG
>JAVHPR010000391.1:0-8611 GCA_036170695.1 Bacteroidia bacterium | reverse complement strand
TTATTGAAATGCGACAACAAACTTGTAAAAGTTATTTTGTCTCAATTCCTAAATCCCTTGTGTTCATCCAAACAAATTGATGATGGACTGGATAATGCTTTTGGATACGCTACCATAAAAAGAGTGCTTCAAGATCTGGTTGTAGAAAATTTTATTACAATTTCCGGTAGAGGAAAAAGTACAAAATATGAAATCAGTCCGACTTACGAACTAATTCGCACTATTAGTGTAGATGACTATTTTCAAAAAGAAATTGATGAAAGGAAAATTCAAGATCAATTTAATCATTCACTTATCAGATCAACTTTGAGTAAGGCTTCATTGTTTACTGAAGAAGAGTTGGAACATTTAGCAAAATTGCAAAACCAATATCAGGAAAACATTTCTAAACTTACGAGTGCTGAATATAAAAAAGAACTGGAACGTTTGGCAATTGATTTAAGCTGGAAGTCTTCACAAATTGAAGGCAACACATATTCGTTATTGGAAACAGAACGATTGCTGAAAGATAAAGAAGCTGCTACAGGAAAAACAAAAGCTGAAGCTACAATGCTTTTGAATCATAAAGCAGCTTTAGATTTTATTATTGATCATTCAACCTTTGTAAAACGTTTATCTCTTTCGGGTATCGAAGATATCCACAGTCTACTGGTAAAAGACCTGGATATCGATCGTAATATCAGAAGAAGTAAAGTTGGGATCTCGGGCACTAACTATAAACCATTGGATAACGAGTTTCAAATCAAAGAAGCGTTGGAGGACATGTGTTCATTAGTTAATAAGGAAGAAAATATCTTTGCAAAAGCATTGTTTGTTTTAGTTTTGATTTCATACATACAAGCATTTGCCGATGGCAATAAAAGAACTGCCAGAATAATAAGTAATGCAATTCTAATTAATAATAACTATTGCCCTATTTCCTTTAGAACAGTTAATTCAATCGACTACAAGAAAGCAATGCTTATTTTTTATGAACAGAATAATATTAGTGCATTCAAAAAAATATTTATTAGTCAATTTGAATTTGCAGTAAAAACTTATTTTTAAGACCTTGCGTCGTAAAAAAATAAAATGTAAATCTTGGAATTGTTTTAGCTACATCAAACGAATAAACTGCTAAAACTCCTTCCCTATCTCTCTTTTTATAAATTCAATTGCAGATTTAGTTGGTAGCTCTGTCAGTTGTGTTGAAACATTGATAATCGTTTGTGCTAATTCCATCCCGTTTGCTTCCTGATTCACTTTTGTGGAGGCAACATTTATTAACTTTATTGTTTCTTCTTTTGCCCTGATAACCGCTTCCCACGACTTGCTGCTCATATAAATTTGCTGTGAAAGATTATGTTCAAATTCCGTACGGATAGTTTTAAGCAATTCACCCTGCAACATGGGAGCGCTTACCGCTTTATTGGTGCGCATCACTAAACTGTTTGGATTAATGCGTTCCAAAAATAATATCACCCGCTCATAGGCTTGTAAACGAATAGGTGTTATGATACTTAAATTGGCAAGTTTTAAATCCACCGCTCTCTTGCCATTTTCATGAAGCAAAAAGTTTTTTACCAGATAATAAGTGGTAAGAAAAACTATCAATGCAGGTAAAATAAATTTTAAGATTTCAAATAATGGATCCATAGTGTCAGTTTTAATTTATTGATATTAATGATTGTAAAATACGAATAAAAAAATTACATCGTTTCTTCCGTAATCCATTTGCCAACCACCGGTGCAACATACGCCTTCATTTGAATTAATAAATCGTCAATATTATCGCTTACCAATAACATTTCTTGATTTACTTGTTTTAAAAAACCTTTCTTAACCATTGTTTGTATTAAGTCAATCAGGGCATCATAAAATCCATCGACGTTTAAAATTCCAATAGGTTTTTTATGCAGCCCGAGCTGCGCCCAGGTAAGCATTTCAAAAAGTTCTTCAAGCGTTCCAAACCCACCGGGCAAAGCAATTACCCCATCACATAATTCATTCATCCTGGTTTTGCGTTCATGCATTGTATCTACCAAAATCAATTCGGTAAGCTGTTCATGAGCAATTTCTTTACTTTTCAAAAAATATGGAAGAACTCCAATTACTTTCCCGCCACCATTAAGCACTCCGTCTGCAACAGCACCCATTACCCCAATCTTAGCTCCTCCATAAACCAAATCGATATTATTGTTTGCTAAAGTTTTTCCGACATGCGCAGCCTGTATTTTATAAACCTCCTCAAAACCAGGGCTAGAGCCGCAGAATACTGTAATTCTTTTCATTGATAATATCTTTTCATTGATCCCGTTTCAAGATTCCAACGTTGCAAATTTAGTAATATTATAAAGTGAATAAAGGAGAAATGAAATCGGGATATTCTTTTTCCTTCGATCTTAAGGATTAACAGTGACAAATTTATGATCAAATAACATCAAAAATCACGATTAACCTTTTCTCATCACACAATTTTATTAGTTTTGTGTTATTAAAACCTGATTATATGAGCAAATTATCTGATAGAATAACAAATTTAGCAGAATCGCAAACGCTGGCAATGGCTAAAAAAAGCCGTGAATTACAAGCTCTTGGCAAAGATATCATTAGTCTGAGTATTGGTGAGCCTGATTTTGATACCCCCCAGTTTATAAAAGATGCTGCAAAACGCGCCATCGACAATAACATAACCCGTTACACTCCGGTTGCAGGTATTGCAGAGCTTCGCAAAGCCATTTCCGAAAAATTTAAACGTGATAATAATTTAAATTATACCCCCGAACAAATAGTAGTTTCTACAGGAGCAAAACAAACCCTGGCCAATATTATTTTATGTTTGATTAATCCTGACGAAGAGGTTATTGTCCCCATTCCATACTGGGTTAGTTATATCGAAACCATTAAACTCGCTAGAGGAATTCCGGTTACAATTCCTACAGATGTGGAATCCGACTTCAAAATTACCCCGGCTCAATTAAAAAAGGCTATCACCCCCAAAACTAAGATGATTGTATTTAGCACCCCATGCAATCCAAGTGGCTCGGTTTATAACAAAGAGGAATTAAAGGCACTTGCTGAAGTCATAATTCAATACCCCGATTTATATGTTATTTCAGATGAAATTTATGAGATGATAAGTTTTGCAGGCAAACACGAAAGTATGGCACAGTTTGATTTTATTTACGACCGTGTAATTACTGTTAATGGTGTGTCAAAAGGTTTTGCAATGACAGGCTGGCGTATAGGTTATATGGGTGCTCCATTATGGATTTCGCAAGCCTGTGAAAAAATGCAGGGGCAATTTACTTCGGGAGCTTCATCTATTTCACAAATGGCTGCATTGGAAGCTGTAAAAGCTGATCCTTCAGTAACTTATGGTATGCGTGATGCCTTTAAAAAACGCCGGGATCTGGTGCTGAGATTGCTGAAAGATGTTCCGGGAATTAAAACAACCATACCTGATGGAGCTTTTTACATTTTTGCCGATATTTCTTCTTATTTTGGTAAATCGTATAAAAATTATAATATAAAAAACTCTAACGATTTAAGTATGTTTTTACTTGAAGAAGGCAATATCGCTTTAGTTTCAGGTGATGCATTCGGGGATGATAATTGTATACGTTTTTCATATGCAACATCAGAAGAAAGATTAATTGAATCAGTGAAAAGAGTGAAAGAGACGCTGGCTAAACTAGGAAATAGTTAATAGTGTTAAGTTAAATTTACTTTGACGTATTGTATGTCATTCCGACCTTGTGGAGGAATCTTTTTCATTAAAAAAAGATGTCTCGTCAAAACTCGACATGACATTACGTCTTTTTATAATTAACTCAACAATAGTTAATAGTTAAGAGTTAAGAGTTAAAAATTAAGAGTGAACTACAAATTTCATAATTTAAGAAGCCATCTCACATATTTCGAAGGCTCAATATGACTAGCGCGCCGTCAGTCAGAGCTTGTCGAAGACCTTGAGGAGGCTTTTATGGTTGAACGTTTCATAACTTAATGGCGTTGCCATAGGGTTTGAAATAAAAATATTTAGTAATATTTGTCATTCGCCCAAAATTTAGAGTTAAAAATTAAGAGTAAAAGGTTTAACAATTTGCAATTTTACAACAACAACTATAACAATGCAACAATATAGCAGTTCTGCAATCCAACAAACCTTCAAATCCTTCAACAATCTGAATGTATTGATCATTGGTGATGTAATGGTTGATGCATATATGTGGGGCGATGTAAATCGGATTTCTCCCGAAGCTCCTGTACCCATTGTTTCTATTGTAAAAAAAGAAAATCGGTTGGGAGGTGCTGCCAATGTAGCATTAAATATACAGGCAATGGGCGCAAACCCAATTTTATGTTCTGTAATTGGAGATGATAATGGGAGCAAACTATTTTTAGATTTATTAAAAAAACAAAAACTTTCATCAGAAGGAATCATAAAAAGCAAAAAACGTAATACAACTATTAAGACACGTGTAATTGCCGGAAATCACCAGATGTTACGTGTGGATGAAGAAATTGAAACGCCGATAGAACCATCGGAAATAAAAGAATTATCAGAAAAAATAAATAAACTCATTTTAAGTAAAAAAGTGAATGTTATTATTTTTGAGGATTATGATAAAGGCTGCATCACCCCTGAATTAATAAAAATAACTGTTGCTTTTGCTAAACAAAAAAACATTCCAATTGTTGTTGATCCTAAAAAAAGAAATTTTATGTCATACAGCGGGGTTACTCTTTTTAAGCCAAATTTAAAAGAGCTGAAAGAAGGCTTAAAATCAGATTTTAATCACAACAATATTAATGAACTTGAAAAAATTGCAGCTGCCTTTATTAAAAAACAAAATATTAACACAGTATTAATAACACTTTCGGAAAAAGGGGTATATACCCATAGCGCAAAAACAAAAATGGTAATACCGGCTCATGTCCGTAATATTTCTGATGTTTCAGGAGCTGGTGATACCGTTATTAGTTTGGCTGCCTTATGTTTGGCTCTGAATCTTTCACCTTTGCTCTCCGCCACATTAGCCAACCTTGCAGGAGGTTTAGTATGTGAAAAAGTTGGTGTTGTACCAATTGAAAAACAACAATTGCTCAATGAAGCGATACGTTTGAAATTATAAAAATATTAATTAGCCCGTCACTCCTCCTCTCCCTTTTCAAGGAGAGGGGTTGGGGGTGAGGTCAAAGTAAAATAACCCATGAGCCAAATAGTAACTCCGTATAAAAACCAGACAACAAGCAAAAAAGAGCAGGTTGCTGCCATGTTCGACAATATTGCTCCTAAATATGATTTCCTGAATCAACTATTATCAATGGGTATTCATAAAGGTTGGAGAAGAAAAGCAATCCAATTATTGCAAGCCCAAAAGCCGAAAACTGTTTTAGATATTGCTACCGGAACAGCTGATTTTGCAATTGAAGCCGTGAAGTTAAATCCTGAAAAAATTGTTGGTGTGGACATTTCGGAAGGAATGTTAAAACTTGGACAGGAAAAAATAATTAAACTTGGATTACAAAATAAAATTGAGCTAAAATTAGGCGATTCAGAAAGTTTGCCTTTTTCCGACAATAGCTTTGATGCCATCACCGTTGGCTTCGGAGTCCGTAATTTTGAAAACTTAGAAAAAGGAATGGCAGATATTTACCGGGTGTTAAATAAAGGTGGAATGCTTGCTGTTCTTGAATTTTCAAAACCAAGCGCTTTCCCGGTAAAACAAGTTTACAATTTTTATTTCAGGTTCGTAACTCCTTTTGTAGGTAAATTATTTTCGAAAGACAATTCAGCATACACCTATTTACCCGAATCAGTAAAAGCCTTTCCTGCCGGAGAAGAATTTTTAGAAATATTGCGTAAAACAGGATTTAAAGAAAATAAAGCCATTTCACTTACGTTTGGTATAGCATCAATATATATTGCAAAAAAGTAAAATAATTTGCCATTTGTACGTTTTTTAAATTCTTTATGGATTGAAATTCAAATTCAAATACATATTCACATTTGCAATTTTACTAATTGCTCAATTCGTAAAGGCTCAGGATCCGAATGAAAAAGGCAATTTAGAGCATTATTATGATGAAGCAGTACATTTTGGCTTCACCATGGGGCTAAACCGCGCTAATTTCCTTATCCAACCCGCTGCACATTTTGAGCGGTTTGATTCACTTAAAACGGTACAATCTGATTCCAAATTTGGATTTAATTTAGGTATAATATCCGATTTGCGTTTACATAAATATATTACTTTACGATTTGTTCCTAATCTTTCATTTGCTGAACGAAACCTGCAATATTATTTTGAAGGGATGAAGGATACTATCATAAAAACAAAAAAAATTGAATCCACTTTTTTAAACTTTCCTTTGGATTTAAAATTACGATCGAAACGGGTTAAAAATTTTGGTGCCTATATACTGGCCGGAGCCGGTTATAGTCTAGATTTGGCATCCAAAAGAAAAGTAGTTAACAATACCAATCCTAATGAACAAATTGTAAAGTTGAAACGCGACGATTTCTCTTATGAAATGGGAGTTGGTTCCGAATTTTATTTTATGTATTTTAAATTTGCAATAGAAGCTAAACTGAGCATCGGCATGCAAAATGTTTTAGTTAAAGACAATACAATTTTCTCAAACTCAATTGACAAGCTTAATTCAAAAATGTTATTATTCTCTATAACTTTTGAAGGGTAAAAACTTTGCATGATAAATACGTGCCATCAACAAAATGAAGCAAGAACTTAACCTGACACTCTCCCCCGAAGATGCCGCTAATGATAGCGTTATTAAAGGCGTTGCAGCTCAACAAATCGGGATTAACTCATCAGAAATTACATTTGTTAAAATCATAAAACGTTCTATTGATGCGCGTTCCCGGAATATTAAAATCAGCCTGAAAGTTGATGTTTATTACAATGAAGAAGTTCCTGTCCCCGTTTCTTATAAAGTAAATTATCCAAATGTATCTGATAAAAAACAGGTGCTTGTTATCGGATCTGGGCCAGCCGGGTTGTTTGCCGCATTACAATTAATTGAAAATGGTTTTAAACCCATTGTGATTGAACGGGGGAAAGATGTTAAAAGCCGCCGACGCGACCTTGCTGCTATCAGTAAAGACCATATCGTAAATCCACATTCCAATTACTGTTTTGGTGAAGGTGGTGCCGGAACATACTCCGATGGTAAGTTATACACCCGTTCGACCAAACGTGGTGATATAAATAAAATCCTTGAAACATTTGTTGCACACGGCGCTGACGAAAACATATTAATTGAAGCACATCCTCATATAGGAACAAATAAACTTCCGAAAATTATTGAAGCGATGCGGCAAACCATTATAGATAATGGTGGAGAAGTTCACTTCAATACACACATGACCGATTTAATTATTAAAAACAACAGCATAAAAGGTATTATTTGTAATCAGTTAGATACTTCTGAAATCAACCCTGACAGGGTTTCAAACCCTGTTAGGGATATTGTGGTGCATCCCAAAAATACATCAACAATTGAATTTATTTCCGATGCAGTAATCCTTGCAACAGGACACAGTGCCAGGGACATATTTGAATTATTACATTCTAAAAACATTTTAATAGAAGGGAAAACCTTTGCAATGGGGGTGCGGGTTGAACATCCACAAGCGTTGATTGATTCATTGCAATACCATTGCACAATAAATGAAGTTGAAAAAAAACGGGAGTATTTACCGGCCGCATCTTATAGCATGGTGCATCAGGCATTGGGACGCGGAGTATATTCATTTTGCATGTGTCCGGGTGGAATCATTGCTCCTTGTGCCACAGCACCGGGTGAAATAGTTACCAATGGCTGGTCACCATCAAAAAGGGATAATCCTTATGCAAACTCCGGAATTGTAGTTACTACCGAAACTGTTGATTTAAAAAACTTTCAACAATACGGACCATTAGCCGGTTTGCGGTATCAGCAAGCCCTCGAAAAAATGGCCTGGAACGCAGGAGGTCAGACTCAAACAGCTCCTGCACAGCGTTTAATGGATTTCGTAAACAATAAACTATCTTCTACCCTACCCGATGTTTCCTATCAACCAGGAATTAAATCGGCTCCGCTTCATACCCTTCTTCCTGAAGCAATTGGTAAAAGACTTCAAATCGGGTTTCAGGAATTTGGTAAAAAAATGCGTGGCTACCTAAGCAATGATGCCGTAATTGTTGGCGTTGAATCACGCACCTCCTCTCCTATCCGTATTCCAAGGGATGTTGAAACATTACAACACCCGCAGATTAAAGGACTTTACCCTTGTGGTGAAGGTGCCGGTTATGCCGGAGGAATTGTTTCAGCGGCTATTGACGGACAAAAATGCGCCAATGCAATTGGACACAAACTAAAATGAGAATTTGATAATCGCTTCAAAAACCAAACAAACATCAGGATTATTCAGTCAAAATAGGATGCCTGATCAGAACGTCATTGCGAGAGCCTCTTGCTCGAAGCGATCTCCTTTAGATGTTTAGATTGCTTCGGTCGTAAAAACGCCCTTATAATGACGTTCAATTTAATCGTCTGACTATCAATTTATTACTTTGCAAACTGTAAGTTCCAATACATTCTTCTAAAACATAGAATTCTTAGT
>JAVHPR010000390.1:0-8613 GCA_036170695.1 Bacteroidia bacterium | reverse complement strand
CTAAGCAGCTAACGCGTAATTGTTTTCGCCAGTTAGACGAGTGAGAGTTGATATTTACGAGCCATATTCACAACGCTCGGCATGCTTACATAAAAATCGCACCTGCTGTCAAAACCGTACGACCCCATTTTGTATTTAATAATGCAAAGATACAAAATAAAACGCGATCAGTTATTGTCCAAAAAATGTTAAAAAATGGTAAACAATATAAATAGCAGTATATTCGTTTAAATTTAATTCTAACTTTAGAATTGCAATTAATATTAAATAATTTTTGAAATGGAAAAGATAAACATCCTTTGGGCAGATGACGAAATTGACTTGTTGAAGCCGCATATTTTATTCTTAAAAGACAAGGGCTATGAGGTACAAACTGCGAATAGTGGTGATGAAGCCTTGGAATTAGTTAAAAAAAATGATTTCTCTGTAGTATTGCTTGATGAAAATATGCCAGGTCTTTCAGGATTGGAAACACTTAATCGCCTGAAAGCAAAACATGCAGAACTACCTGTGATAATGATTACGAAAAGCGAAGAAGAGTTTTTGATGGAGGATGCTATAGGTTCAAAAATTTCGGATTATCTTATAAAGCCTGTTAATCCTAAGCAAATATTACTTTCCTTAAAAAAAACCTTAGACAACAAACGACTTATCAGTGAAAAAACCACCTCCAATTATCAGCAGGAATTTCGCCAGATTGGTATTACCCTTGGTGATAGATTAAGCTGGAATGAATGGAAAGATATTTATAAAAAATTAGTTTATTGGGAGTTGGAACTCGATACCAGCAAGGATGAGAGCATGATGGAGATCCTGAAAATGCAAAAATCTGAAGCTAATAAGTTATTCTGCAAGTTTATCGAAAACAATTATGTCGGTTGGCTAAATGGTCAAACTCCCAATGCTCCTTTGTTTTCGCATACTGTCTTTAAAAACAAAGTGGTGCCGGTTTTGGATAAAGAAGAAACTACATTTTTGGTAGTCATTGATAATTTACGTTACGATCAATGGAAAATTATTCAGCCAATAATATCTGAATATTTTAAAATAGAGGCAGAAGATTTATACAGCAGTATATTGCCATCCGCCACACAATACGCTCGAAATGCATTCTTTGCTGGTCTGATGCCTTCTGAAATTGAAAAACGTTTTCCAAAACTATGGTTGAATGATGAGGAAGAAGGAGGGAAAAATTTGCACGAAGAGGAGCTGCTTATTGAGCAAATGAAGCGTCTGGGAAGAGATGTGAAAATGAGCTATAATAAAATTACGAATCATGCCGCCGGGAAAAAACTAGCTGAAAACATGAGTAATTTAATGCAGAATAAGTTAAACGTGATTGTTTATAATTTTGTAGATATGCTCTCCCATGCCCGAACTGAAATGGAAATAATCAGGGAACTGGCTGATGACGAAAAAGCCTACCGTTCCATTACTTTATCTTGGTTTGAGCATTCTCCTCTGCATGAAATTTTAAAACAAATTGCAGCAAAAAAATGTAAATTGATGATAACTACTGATCATGGAACTATCAAAGTTTCCGAGCCATCCAAGGTGGTGGGCGATAAAAATGTGAATACAAATTTAAGATATAAGCAGGGTAAAAGTTTAGATTATGTAAAAAAAGATGTGTTTGAAATTCGTAATCCTGCTGATGCATTTTTACCAAAACAACATGTAAGTACAAGCTTTGTTTTTGTTAAAGAAGATAAGTTTTTTGCATACCCCAACAATTTCAATTATTACGTAAATTATTACCGCAATACTTTTCAGCATGGAGGTGTTTCTTTAGAAGAAATGATTATTCCATTTATTACCTTAAGTCCGAAATAGAAAACAGACGCAGATTATTATGATATTTATGATGTATTTTTCAATCATTTTTTATCTTAACCAAAATTATAATCTGCGTCCCAATTATACTCCGCATAATGCCACAAATTACAATAAATAAACTCTCCGAACTTCCAACTGCCGCAGAGCAATTATTGAAAGATTGCCCGGAAAATAAAATCTTTGCTTTTTATGCTGAAATGGGAGCAGGGAAAACCACTTTTATTAAAAAATTATGTGAAAGTCTGGGTGTAAAAGAGAATGTGGGAAGCCCTACATTTTCTATTGTAAATGAATATCTTTCTGCCAAGGGTAAAAAAATTTTTCACTTCGATTTTTATAGGATTAAATCCATAAGTGAAGCCTATGATATGGGGTATGAAGATTATTTTTATTCCGATGCTTATTGCTTCATTGAATGGCCTGAAAAAATAGAAGAATTGCTTCCTGAAGATTTTATAAGAGTTACTATTTCTGTGAAAGACCAGATACGCGAAATTTCCTATTGAGCTGCGAGAACCAGGTACCTGCACCCCAAATTTACTATTTACCATTTCCTTCAAAATCTTATTAACTGATGTTACGCAAAAGTCCGAAGGACTTTAATTTGAATAGCTCCGCATGAAATACGGTTGAAAAATCTGCAGATTACCTCAACTAGGAAAGAGTTGAACCCTTGCAGGGTTCGTAGTTTGAACCAGCATAACAACCACAGGTTTCGCCTATGGTTATTCATATTAAAATCCTTCCAGGATTTTTTTGCGTAACATCAGTTATTAATATCAAGTCTTTGATAAACTCTCATTATAAATACAAAATGTGCTTTAGATTTCATAAATTTGCCTGAGCAATTTCAAACTTACATTCATAAAAACATGAAAACATCCAAAGAACTTCTTGCTTCGCTAACCCAAATAGCCCTAATGCCACAGGAAGAAATGCTTGAAGTGGGTCATAAAAAAAGCAAACTATTTATTGGAATTCCTAAAGAAACTTCGTTTCAGGAAAATCGTGTGTCTCTGGTGCCGGATGCTGTGGCACTTCTTGTTAATAACGGGCATCACGTTGTAGTTGAAAGTAATGCAGGAAAAATGGCAAATTTCCAGGATCATGATTATAGTGAAGCCGGCGCAGAAATTGTTTATAGTCCAGAAGAAGTATATAAAGCAACCCTTATTTTGAAAGTTGCTCCCCCGTCACCGGAAGAAATTGAGATGATGCAACGCCATCAAACACTCATTTCTGCATTGCAACTTACTGTTCAGCCCGGAGATTTTCTCAAACAAATGATTGCTAAAAAAATTACTGCAATCGCATTTGAACTGATAAAAGATGATGATGGTATTTATACCGTAATTCGCTCTATGGGAGAGATAGCCGGCAGTACCTCTATATTGATTGCAGCCGAATATTTAAGTAATGTCAACAACGGACAGGGTTCTATTTTGGGTGGTATATCTGGTATTTCGCCCACAGAAGTTGTGATTTTAGGAGCTGGTACTGTTGGTGAATTTGCTACCCGAGCTGCATTGGGCTTAGGTGCCTCAGTAAAGGTATTTGATAACTCGATATATCGATTAAGACGTTTACAAAGTGATATTGGTACCCGTATTTTTACATCGGTAATTCAACCTCGTGTTTTGGCAAAGCACTTAAAAACAGCCGATGTTGTAATTGGTGCCATGAGGTCACAACATGGACGTACGCCCCTTGTTGTTACATCTGAAATGGTAAGTGAAATGAAAGTTGGTTCTGTTATTATTGATGTTAGTATTGACCAGGGAGGTTGTTTTGAAACTTCAGAAGTAACTAACCATGCCAATCCCGTGTTCCGGAAATATGGTGTTATTCATTACTGCGTTCCAAATATTGCTTCCCGTGTTTCACGCACAGCCTCTTACGCTTTGAGTACTATCTTTGCTCCTATCCTGTTAAATATTGGTGCTGAAGGTGGGGTGAAAAATATGTTAAAAAGAGATGTAGGTGTACGAAATGGCATTTATGTATACAATGGAACACTTACCAATAGAGTATTGGGAGAAATGTTTAAACTTCCTTATAAGGATATAAATCTGTTGATGCCTGGAATTTAAAAGAATGTGCTGATTTTACTGATGTGCTGATTGTATTGATGTGCTGATGTGCTGATTATACTGATGTGCTGATGTGCTGATGCAATTTTCAAATTGGTACATTTTCAAATTATCAAATTATTTTTCGTGGCAATACCTTCAAAACATTCTGATTTACTGAGAAGACTCAAGCTATATGGATTTGGTGTTTTGTTGGGAATACTGATTGTAAGTTTTGTTTATAAAAGTAAAGGCTGCCAATTACCAGGTTCAGCGAAGATGGAAGAGCTTGGCTGGCAAAAATTAGAATATAGCAGACATGCCGCTTGCCGGATGGAATGCAGGCATATCACCGAATTTGAAATAAGAGAATTATTAGGTAATGGTCAAATACAGGGGAAAGGAAAAATAAATTATAATAAAAGTGGCGTTCGTGAAAAGCCTTATCCGACATACGCTATTGAAGGTATTACTGCTAAAGGTAAATCGCTTAGAATTGTTATAGCAGATGTTGATACTATTTCAAGAGTTGTTACTACTATCGATTTGAAAATGGAGAAGGATAGTTGCGATTGCAGGTAAATGAGATTAAATCACTTTTTCAAAAACTTTACCTGCTCTGAATAATATTTAAATGAATCTCTGATTAATTCTGTTGAGGCATTTTTATTTATTTCACATTTCCCGATAGAAGGAATTAATGAAAAATTTATCCTGCCTTTTTCATTTTTTTTATCGTGCTCCAACAGTTCAAGCAAACCATCCAAGTCTGTTTCTTTTATTTGAACTGGTTTATAAAGTGATAATATATAAGATGTTATCTCTTGTAACGAAGTATCCGAAAGTTTAATAATATGATTGGATAAATAAGCTTCACAAATCATTCCAACAGCTATTGCTTCTCCATGTAATAAATGTTCCAAACAATTTTGGGGATCCATAAAAAATGTTTCAACAGCGTGACCTATGGTATGACCAAAATTCAATGACTTTCGGATATTTTTTTCGAAAGGATCCTCTTTTACTATTTCATTTTTAATGTTGATAGAGGATTTAATAATAGCATTAAATTTTTCAAAATCAGAGATACTTGTTTTCTTTATTTTTTTCCAATATCCTGCATCAGCAATTAATGCGTGTTTTATTATTTCAGCAAAACCGGATAAAAGCTGGCGTTCATTTAATGTTTGCAAAAAAGAGGATTCTATAAATACGGCTAAAGGATTGCAGAACATTCCTATCTCGTTTTTCAAATGATTTAGATCAACGCCCACTTTGCCGCCTATTGAAGCGTCAACCTGAGAAAGTAATGTAGTAGGAATATTTACAAACCCGATTCCCCGTTTAAAAACGGAGGCGATAAAACCACCCATATCACCAATTACCCCACCTCCCAAATTAACAATTAAGGATTGCCGGTCGGCTCCATAATCACTCAATGTTGCCCAAATTTGAGTACAGACTTCAATATTCTTGCTTTTTTCGCCACTTTCAATCTCAATAATTTCTGCATTTTCAAAAGCCGAAATATGCGCAACCATCCGGGGATAACAATGTATTAACGTGTTTTCATCTACCAAAATAAATAGTTTTGAAAACTTTTTTTTATTCGCTTTCAGAAACAGGTTTATTTCTTTGGAAATATCAGAAGATAAAAAAATAGAATAATTATTTGCTTTAATTTCTGTCATGCAATTTTGTTTGATAAAACAAATATACTGAAATATTGTACCCTCTTTTTTTTGAATAGCTTACAACTTAGAAAATTTTATACATTTGTACTTCGGAAGAAAAGAATAATAAAAATTAAACTATTTTTAAATAAAAAATATGGAACAATCAACTACAGAAACTGCCTTCCCGGCAAAAAGACCTATTTTTTTAACAGTGCTATGTATCTTATCTTTTGTAGGTATTGGAATTAGTCTGCTAAGCGGTATCTATAATTATATCACTTTTTGGAGTTTGCTTTATTTAATTCAGACATTGTTCAACCTCCCGATTTTATTTGGTGTTTTCTTGATGTGGAAACAAAAAAAACTAGGTTATTTTATTTACGCTCCTTTAGAAATTATTCAAGCCATTATACCTTTGTTCTTTGGACTAGGATTCTTAGTGGGCGGAATAGTGGCAATTATAAGTTTAATCTTTCCCATTATTTTTGTGGTATTATATGGATTGAATCTAAAACATATGTATGCAAATGCAAAAGGAATTGAGAGCACTGAAAAACCTTCAGTAGCTGCTTCCGGACAAAAACAAAATCAAGCTACAGCTTCAATTGCCGGCAGCACTTTTTATGAAGCCAGAGTTAGCAATGTTACTTGTATTCCGGTGGGTACCACCTATAAAGTGGGCTTGACTGTTACCGCTAAGAAATTTAGCGTAGACTCTAAAACGGGGAATGTAAAAGAAGAAATGATAAATGACGAAATTCAAATTGGAATGCTTAAAGACACTAAAGAAATATACCTAAAGAGCTACAAATTCACGAAAACTATCACAGCATTAAACCTTACCCTTGATCAAAAACCAGATAAGATAGGCATAGACCCATACAATAAATTACCGGAAAAGGCATAATAGGATATTAATTTAAATTGTGTTATTGCTAAATTGAAAATTACCAGAACACATTTTCAAATTATGCCATTTTCAAATTAATTAAATTTCTCTCTATGGTTGATCAAGCCTATTTGCCAAGGAAAACATTTACATTGACGGAAGATAATTTGATTGCCCCTATTTTATCTACAGTTGCTGAAAGGAATGCTTCTGTTAAAGAAAATTACCTTTCTCACAAAACTGTAAATCTATCCAATTTGGTGATTCCTGAAATAAAGGTAGAGAATGCGAACGAAGTTAAACCAAATACAATAAATACTCCCTCTTCAACTACCAATATTGCAGCTAAGGATAATTACAGCTCTCACAAAACAGTGAATATTCCGAATGTGGTGACTCCTGAAATAAAGGTAGAGACAGCAAACGAAGCTAAATCAGATACTTTAAATACTACAACTTCTACTACAAATATTGGCACTAAAGAAAATTACCTCTCACACAAAACTGCGAATATTTCTTTTGAAGCGACTCCTGAAATAAAGGTGGAGAAGACAAACGAAGTTAAATCGGATACAATAAATTCTTCAACTTCTACTACCAATATTGCCGCTAAGGATAATTACCTCTCACACAAAACTGCGAATATTTCTTATGAGGCGATTCCTGAAATAAATGTAGAGAAGACAAACGAAGTTAAATTGGATACTATAAATACTCCAGCGTCTATTACCAATATTGACGCTAAGGATAATTACCTCTCTCACAAAACAGTGAATATTCCGAATTTGGTGATTCCCGAAATAAAGGAAGAGAAAACAAATGAAGTTAAATCGGATACTATAAATACTTCAGCTTCTTCAACAATTATTGGCGCTAAGGATAATTACCTCTCTCACAAAACAGTGAATATTCCGAATGTGGTGACTCCTGAAATAAAGGAAGAGAAAACAAATGAAGTTAAATCGGAACCTATAAATACTCCAATTTCTACTACCAATATTGACACTAAAGGTAATTACCTCTCTCACAAAACTGTAATTATCTCCAATGAGGTGACTCTAGAAATAAGGGAAGAGAAAGCGAACGAAGTTAAATCGGAAATATATATTAGCGCTAAGAGTGCCATAATAAAAGATGAAGCAAGCGAGGTCCCAAATTTATATCCTGAACAAAAAACAGCAATCGTTTCAACAGAAGATCAGAGGGATAACTATCCTCCAATTAGAACAGTTTCAATTTCTGCAGAAGAAAAAATTACAGTAACTATTGAGAATAAAAAAGAGTTGGAAGTCAACACAACGACTATTTCTCGTAATGTGTCTGATTCTATTTCAATCTCAAAAATATCTGGTGAGGATCAAATAAATTATCCTCATCATAAATCCCATTCTTTTGCATATGACGACAATAAGGCTTTATCAATTGATGCTAAAAGAGAAGAACAGAAAGTTGATACATCGGCCCATGTTAAAAAGGTTGAAACCGTAAGTAAAGAGAATATTCAATCGCAACCAATTACCACATCGGCAAAAGCTAAAAAACCCGTTCTTTGGATTATTGCGAGTATAGCATTATTTATCGCTTCGGCTGGTACAGGATGGTTTTCCTACCAACAGCAAAGCTCTTTACAAAATGAAATTACCTTGTTAAAGAAAAATAAAGACGATTTAACTGACAGCCTGAAAAAACTTAAAAAAGATAAATTGCATTTTGATGATTTAATTACCAGAGGCGGGAAACTTGATCAAAAAAATAATATTACGGTGGTTGATGGTGCCGCTGAATCAGAGACAATAAGGATTTGTTTTTCAATTGCCGACAACCCTTTTGCTGCTAAAGGCAAGCATGCTGTTTATATTCGATTAATCGATCCCAACAATAATGTTTTAGTGAATACAAAAGAGAATATTTTTGAATATAGAGGTAATCAGATTCCATTTTCTTTGAAAGCAGAAATAGAATACAAAAATGAAGAAATGATGCTCTGCTTAGACTATAAGGTGGCAGAAAAGCTCCAAAAAGGTATATTTATAACGGAGATCTATAATGAAGGGGTGTTGGATGGATTGGAGAAATTTGAATTAAAGTAAATAGGTATATACGTTTAGAGCGCACATAGAAAAAATAAAATTATCTTTGCTAC
>JAVHPR010000389.1:0-31123 GCA_036170695.1 Bacteroidia bacterium | reverse complement strand
ACATTGCTTCACATCGCATCACCGACAAAATAGGAGTCAACACTAATTTTGAATTAGAAAAAAACCTGTTAAGCCACCGGCAGATTGAAGATGCGTTTAAAGGCGGTAAAATAAAACTAGCCCTTGTTTTTCCGGCTCACTTCAATGATGATTTACTTCATTTAAACAAAGCCCAGATTCAAATCATCGCCGATGCATCTGACCCCAACACGGCTACAGCACTAACCAATTACATTTCGGCTATTGCGATGGATTATCAAATGGAGTTAATGCAAAACAATCCTTTACCCTATCAAATTATCCCTGAAATACGGATGTTGTATAACCCCGAATTAAAAGGAGCAACCAATTTTGTTCCTGGTGTAATGGCCCTGGTGCTGATGTTGGTTTGTGTACTGATGACTTCTGTTTCCATCGTGAGAGAAAAGGAAATGGGTACAATGGAAATACTATTGGTATCGCCATTCAACCCTTTCCTGGTTATTATTTCAAAAGCTGTTCCCTACTTCGTACTTTCATTGATAAACCTAACTGTTATTTTATTGCTGAGTGTTTTTCTTTTAGACATGCCATTTAATGGAAGTGTTCTTTTACTTTTTACCGAGAGCGGATTACTTATCATCACTTCGCTTGCATTAGGCCTACTTATATCTACCAGCACCAATTCGCAACAATCCGCTATGCTTATTTCACTGATGGGTATGCTTATTCCAACACTTCTGTTGGCAGGTTTTATGTTTCCTATTGAAAATATGCCTGTTTTATTACAGGTAGTATCCAATGTAGTTCCTGCCAAATGGTACTATATTATTGTAAAATCCATAATGATTAAAGGGTTAGGCTTCTCTGCCATCTGGAAAGAGACATTGATATTGTTAAGTATGACTATTTTTTTACTCATAGTCAGTTTTCGAAAATTTAAAATTCGCCTGGCATGAGAACACTACGATATTTATTACAAAAAGAATTTATACAGATTTTTCGCAACAAGTCCTTGTTGCCAATGATATTTGCCATGCCTATCATTCAATTGTTGATAATGCCTCTGGCAGCAAATTACGAAGTAAAAAACATCAGCATATCCATTGTTGACCATGACCACTCAGCCTACTCGCAAAAATTAATTTCAAAAATCACTTCATCCGGCTATTTCAGGTTGGCTGACTTTGGCAATTCCTTCACCAAAGCATTGCAGCAAATTGAAAATGACAAATCAGATTTGATTTTAGAAATACCACAGAATTTCGAAAAGAATATCGTTCAGGAAAATCGTCAAAAACTATTCATCGCTGTTAATGCTATTAATGGCACAAAAGCAAACCTGGGCGGGGCATATCTGAACGGAATTATTTCAAATTTTAACGCAGACATTCGTTTAGACTGGATCAAGCCTCAGCGTTCTAATCAAGTCCCTGTGATTGAAGTTGTTTCATCAAACTGGTTTAATAATTTTTTAAACTACACACTATTTATGGTGCCGGGCATATTGGTTGTGCTGGTTACCATGATATGCGTTTATATGTGCTCCTTAAACATTGTTAAGGAAAAAGAGATTGGCACCATAGAGCAAATCAATGTAACGCCAATAAAAAAATATCATTTTATACTTGGCAAACTCATCCCGTTTTGGGTAATCGGAATGTTTGTGTTTACTGTAGGTTTGTTTGTTGTTGCCCGACTAGTTTATGGAATAGTTCCGGCTGGAAGCATTGCGTTGTTATACAGCTTTTTGTCACTTTACCTTGTAGCATTGCTTGGATTAGGATTGCTTATCTCTACCTATTCCGAAACCCAGCAACAAGCCATGTCCATTGCCTTTTTCTTTATGATGATTTTTATGCTGATGAGCGGACTTTTCACATCCATTGACAGTATGCCGGACTGGGCACAGGTGATAGCTAAACTAAATCCGGTAACTTATTTCATTGAAGTAATGCGAATGCTGGTTTTAAAAGGAAGCGGTTTTAGCGATATAAAAAATCACTTTCTTGTTATCATAGGCTTTGGCGTCTTCTTTAATGCCTGGGCAATTCTGAACTATAAAAAGACAAATTAACAGATGAAAGCATCATAAAAATCGCTATGTAACAAAAGTAGCTGTATTTGCCCTTTTTTAGTTCGACATTTGTATGGTAATTAAGATAATGTAAACAAGTTCTTATTCACATTTTAAAATCAAATAGTATGAAATATGTTATTATTGGTGCCGTTGCCGGAGGGGCAAGTACTGCCGCAAGATTAAGGAGATTAGACGAGAAGGCAGAAATTGTTATTTTTGAAAAAGGTGAATACATTTCTTATGCGAACTGCGGTTTGCCATATTATATAGGCGATGTCATTAAAAATCGTGACAAACTGTTTGTTCAAACAGCTGCCTCTTTTAATAAACGATTCAATATTGATGTGAGGGTTAAGACGGAAGTAGTATCCATCGATCCTTTAAATAAAACAATAAAGGCCCGTAATCAGGAAACAAATGCGGAATATACTGAGTCGTATGATAAATTAGTTTTATCGCCCGGCGCAGAACCTGTTCGCCCTCCTTTACCTGGAATTAATAGTGAAGGAATTTTCACTTTACGAAATGTTGCCGATACCGATTATATTAAAAATTACGTAAATCGTTATAAATCCGGGAAAGCAGTAGTTGTAGGCGGAGGATTTATTGGGTTGGAAATGGCTGAGAATTTGTTTCATCTGGGGCTTGATGTGACTATCATTGAGATGGGAAATCAAATTCTTGCTCCAATAGATTTTCCAATTGCCGCGATTGTTCAACAGCATATCCGATCAAAAGGAGTTGACTTAAGATTAAGTACAAGTGTGGCAGGATTTAAAAAAAGTAATGATCGACTGAGCGTGCTTCTTAATAATTCAGAAGAAATTGAGGCTGATTTAGTAATCTTATCTATCGGGGTTCGACCGGATACCAAATTAGCGGTACAAGCTGGACTTCAATTGGGAAATGCAAAAGGAATATTTGTAAATGAATACCTGCAAACATCCAATCCTGATATATATGCAGTTGGAGATGTCATTGAGTTTGAAAATCCGATTACCGGACAATCCATGAATACCTATTTAGCCGGACCGGCAAATAAGCAGGGACGTATCTGTGCAAACAATATTGTGCAGGGAAATATTGAAAAATACCACGGTGCTATTAATACTGCCATAGTGAAAGTGTTTGACATGACGGTAGCAACTGCAGGCACTGCTGCGAAACATTTGCAAACAGCAAAAATTTCGCATATCGTTTCAACAACACATAGTAGTTCACATGCCACCTATTATCCCGGTGCAAAACAAATGCATATTCAGATAGCATTCTCCCCTGATAATGGTCGTTTACTTAGCGCTCAAATAGCCGGATACGAAGGGGTTGATAAACGCATGGAACTATTTTCTTCGGCGATTAAACGAAACAGTACTATTTACGAATTAATGGAAATGGAACATGCCTATGCTCCACCATTTTCATCGGCTAAAGATCCTGTAAATATGGCCGGATTTGTTGCTGAAAACATTTTACAAAAAAGAATGACTCCATTTTATTGGAATCAAATTGAGCAAATTGATAGCAATGGATTATTGATTGACGTGCGTTCTCCCGAAGAAAATAAGGCTGGGACTATTCCAAACTCAATAAATATTCCGGTAGATGAATTACGAAACAGGCTGGATTCTATTCCAAAAGATAAAACAATTTATCTTTTCTGCGAAGTAGGTTTAAGAGGCTATTTATCGCAACGGATTTTGAATCAAAATGGATTTGACAAGGTTTTCAACCTTTCTGGTGGCTATTCATCATGGAAACATTGCAACGCTGAATCGAAACTAATTTCAACAACAGATTTAAAGACAGCGGTAAAATAAATCACTTTGCACTGAATGTACAGAAGCTTAAATTAAAGAATGAAATTCTTTTAATAGCGGATAATTTAAAACGTCATTGCGAATCACGCTTTTGGGGCGTGATGAAGCAATCTCACAATAGTAAATGAGATTGCGGAGTTTATCCTGAGCCTGACGAAGGGATCGCGAAAAGCGATCTCGCAATGACGGTAACATTGAAATTTTATAGAAACTGAGAATGAACCTTATCATCAAATATAAACTTACCATAATAGGAATAATAATTGGAGCAATAGGCGGTTATCTCTATTACTATTTCGTAGGCTGTGCCAGCGGCACCTGTGCCATTACTTCAAAACCACTGAACAGCACATTGTATGGGGCATTGATGGGAGGCTTGTTGCTAAATACATTTCAAAAAGACAAATGAAAACAGAATAAATCATTGTAGCCAAATAAAATGCAAAGTGCAATTGAAAAGTTATACCAGTTGTATGATTGGAAAAATTAATAATCTCTAAAAATTAAAATTATGAACATCGAAAAAATCATCAAAGAAAAGCAAGGCACAATCATAGATGTGCGTTCTCCTGGCGAATTCAGGGGAGGAAATGTGGAAGGATCAATAAATATTCCTCTCCAGGAAATTCCTCAACGTGTAGAAGAATTAAAAAACATGAAAGTGCCACTAATACTGTGTTGCGCATCAGGCGGTAGAAGCGGACAAGCACATGGCTACCTCTCTCAGCAAGGCATTGAATGTTACAATGGCGGCTCATGGATGGAAGTAAATCAGTATCAATCTTAAAATAAATAAAAAAATGATAGACACAATAAAAAAACTGCTCGGTTTCGGGCCAAAAGTAAATTATGCAGAACTTGTAAAACAAGGTGCTATTATAGTGGACGTCCGTAGCAAAGGCGAATATACAGGTGGGCACATTAAAGGGTCAATAAATATTTCTGTGGATACCTTGAGTAATAATTTATCCAAACTGAAAGACAAAAACAAAACAATCATTACCTGCTGTGCTTCTGGTATGCGAAGCGCTTCGGCAAAGAGTATTTTAAAATCTAATGGCTATACACAAGTACACAATGGCGGTGCCTGGAACAGCTTACAAAATAAGATAAGATGATCAGACAAACTCTTTTTACCGGTTGGAATTTTATGCGTTGGCTTCGCCTGGGATTAGGTATTTTTATCGCAATACAGGCTGTCCAAACTCAGGATACTCTTTCCGGTTTTATAGCAGCTTTCTTTTTGTTTCAGGCAGTGACCAATACCGGTTGTTGCGGAACCAATGGTTGTGCCATGCCAATTTCAAAAAAACATTCAGAAGACGGCGAAGAAGTAAAATTTGAAGAAATAAAATAAATATGGAAACAGCATTTTCAGAAATCATAAAAAATGAAAAGCCAACATTGGTTGACTTTTCAGCCGAATGGTGCGGTCCATGCAAAATGATGAAACCAATCCTGGAAGAGTTAAAAACGCTGATTGGCAACAAAGCAACCGTTCTAAAAATTGATGTGGACAAAAATCCAAAAGCCGCTAGTGCATATCAAATTCAGGCAGTTCCGACACTTATACTTTTCCAAAACGGGGAGATAAAATGGCGACAATCAGGAGTAGTACAGGCAAATAATCTCCAACAAATTATTCAACAACACTTAACATAATTCAAATGAAAAATTATCTTATTATTGGTTTAGCATCGCTTGCCATCTTTTTTTTCAGCTGCACAAACGGACAGACAGGCAGCTCCCAAACAAATTTTTCTGCAATAGAATTTTCAGAAAAAATAAAAGAACTACCTTCTGCCCCAATAGTTGATGTAAGAACGCCTGAAGAATTTTCTAAAGGACACCTGCAAAACGCAAAAAATATTGACTGGAATGGGAGCGATTTTAACAAACAAATTGCAACGCTGGATAAATCCAAACCTGTTTTTGTTTATTGTTTAAGTGGTGGCAGGAGCTCTTCAGCAGCAAACCAGATGCGCTCTGTAGGTTTTAAGCAAGTATATGAGCTAAAAGGGGGGATTATGAAATGGAGAGGTGCCAATCTTCCCGAAACTACAGAAAACACTGTAATACCAACAGGAATGACCAAACAACAATTTGATGAATTACTTAATTCCGAAAAATTAGTATTGATTGACTTCTATGCTGACTGGTGTGCTCCATGCAAAAAAATGAAACCTTATCTGGAAGAAATTTCAAAAGAGCTGGCCGATAAAGTTGTTGTTGTTCGTATCAATGCAGACAATAATCAGGCGCTATGTAAAGAAATGAAAATTGACGGTCTTCCTGTTTTACAACTTTATAAAAACAAAAAACTTTTTTGGGCCAATGAAGGATATATTGATAAAACAGAGGTTGTAAAACAAATAAATAAGTGAATACACAATCAATTAATTACACTGTCATCCTGAAGAGCCTTTTGGGGGCGATGAAGGATCTTCTTTATTTGTGAAGATTCTTCATCCTTCCAAAAAAATGGAAGGATTCTGAATGACAGCATAATTAAATTACTTCATTTTATATTGCAATCCCGATCTGCGATCTGCCTACTATTTTTTCTCAACAGGGAATCCTTTTTTCTCCCATTCCGAAAACCCTTTTTCAAAATTATAAATACGTTTAAAGCCTTGCTTTTCCATATACACAGCTGCATCATAGCTGCGAATACCGGAAGCACAATATAGATAATAGGTTTTATCCTTATCCAATTTGTTAATTTGCTGTTCAGCATCCGGCGCCGAAAAATCAAGTTGAACTGCACCTTTAATATAACCTTTGTTCATTTCTTCTGTGGTGCGTAAATCTAATAGTATTCCTACTTTATCATAAGCAATAATGGCTTTGAATCGATCTGCTGATAGATTCATTAATACCTGAGTGTTTGCTTTTTGTGCAAATGCATCATACCCAAAAGAAACAACTACAGTTAAAATTAAGATGTACTTTTTCATTTTTTTTGTTTTAAGGTTAATTTATTGAAATGCATTTATTCCGGTAACATCCATTCCTGTAATTAACAAATGAATGTCGTGTGTTCCTTCATAAGTTACCACCGATTCTAAATTCATCATGTGGCGCATAATAGGATATTCACCTGTAATACCCATTCCACCATGTATCTGACGTGCTTCCCTGGCTATCTCTAAAGCCATGTTAACATTATTACGTTTCGCCATTGATATTTGTGCAGGGGTAGCACGATTTTCATTTTTCAATACACCCAGTCTCCATGTTAATAATTGTGCTTTTGTAATTTCAGTAATCATCTCTGCTAATTTTTTTTGTGTCAGCTGAAATCCTGCAATTGGTCTGTCAAATTGAATTCTCTCCTTTGAATAACGCAATGCTGAATCATAACAATCCATTGCAGCACCAATCGCACCCCAGGCAATACCAAAACGAGCGGAATTTAAACAACTCAATGGCCCTTTCAATCCTTTCACTTTAGGGAAAATATTTTCTTTGGGAACTTTAACATCGGCGAAAACTAATTCACCGGTTGCGCTTGCACGGAGGCTCCATTTGCCATGTATTTCTGGTGTAGAAAAACCTTTGTAGCCACGTTCAATAACCATGCCCCGGATATCGCCTGCTTCATCTTTTGCCCATACAACTGCAATATCAGCAAAAGGAGCATTTGAAATCCACATTTTGGCTCCATTCAAAAGATAATGGTCACCTTTATCTTTAATGTTGCTTAGCATACCCATTGGGTTAGAACCATGGTCAGGCTCAGTTAAACCAAAACAACCCATTATTTCACCGGTGGCTAATTTGGGAAGATATTTACGTTTTTGCTCTTCTGTACCAAAGGAATATATCGGATACATAACTAAAGAACTTTGCACAGAAGCAGTGGAACGCAAGCCACTATCGCCGCGTTCCAACTCCTGCATAATTATACCATAAGAAATCTGATCTAAACCTGAACCACCATATTCCGTTGGGATATACGGTCCAAAAGCACCAATTTCACCTAATCCTTTAATCCATTGTTTAGGAAATTCCGAATTCTGACAAGCATCCTCCACAATGGGAGTCACTTCTTTTTTAACCCAGGCGCGAGCTGTTTCCCGAATCAACTTATGTTCATCGGTTAATAATTCATCCATTAAATAATAATCATGTGCTTCAAATCTGTCTGTTGCCATTTGAATAGTTTTTTTGTGTTTTACATTTATTACTTCTTCCATCGTTAAAATACTTTTACGAATTCGCTTTTGTTATCACTTTTGGTTTTAATGTTTTTGCAGCATCAAGCATTGTTTGAACTTGCTTTTCACTATATGCTTCGCCTGTTTCAATATCTTTAATTACATAATTTATGGTTCCAACTTTCTCAATTGTATAGAAATGAAATCTTGCATCCGGTAAATCTGCATTTTTTCCTTCCCAAAACAATAATGTGGGTTCATCCTTTAAATACCGTTGAAGTTTAAAAACCTCGTTTCCTGTAATATCACTTTTTATTAAAGCAATATCCCCATCCCCTTCTTCAATTGATATTTGAAAAGCCGTTCCAACTTTAATTTCCGTAGCCCCCCATGATTGTTCGATAATTTCCATTTTCCCTTTTGAAGAATCCGGAACCATAATTGAAAGGTTATTGCCATTAATTTTCAAACCTACTTCCATCATACCGGGCATAGGAGCATTTGATTCCTCTGTTTTTGAACCGCCACAACTTAAAAAAAATAAAAGTGCAGGAGCTGCTATTAATAAAAGTGCTTTTTTCATTGTAATTTCATTTTTTTGTTTATATCACAAATATAATAAGTAATAGCAAGCAAGTTCGTTTACAGGATAGAAATATTTTGCAGTAAATTTTAAACAAACATCGTTCATACAATATTATATTGAATTACTTTCGCTGAAAAAAAATGAAACTTACTTACAAACCAGAACAGATTTACTTCCAAAGACCTTTTAAGATTGCACACGGTGTTCGTTCATTTACACCGATTGTATTAACACAGTTAGAGCACGAAGGGGCAATTGGTTTTGGAGAAGCAAGCATGCCGCCCTATTTGGGTGAAACCCATTTATCTGTTTTGTCATTTTTAAAAAAGGCTGCTGAATTATTATCCACCCATAACAACCCGCTTAATGTTGAAGCAATATTAAATGAGATTGACAACATTGCGCCAAATAATACGGCAGCAAAGGCTTCTGTTGATATTGCATTGCACGACCTGGTTGGTAAATTACAAAACAAATCTTGTTGGCAAATTTTCAATTGTGATAAAAATAATACGCCGTACACTTCTTATACCATAGGCATTGATGAGCCGGACATTCTGAAGGAAAAAGTTATTGAGGGAGAAAATTTTAAAATTCTAAAAGTAAAATTGAATGGGGAGAATGATAAAAAAATTATTTCAACTATTCGCAGCATTACAAATAAACCAATTGTTATTGATGTAAATCAAGGCTGGAAAAGTAAATATCACGCGCTTGAGATGATAAAATGGTTAAATGATAAAAATGTATTGTTTATAGAACAACCTTTGTCAAAAAACAATTTAGACGATGCTGCATGGCTTTTTTCCAGAAGTCCTTTACCTCTGTTTGCAGATGAAAGTATACAGCGTTATGAAGATATAAAAAATATTAAAGATTGTTTTCACGGAATTAATATTAAGCTGATGAAATGTACCGGAATGCATGAAGCATCCAAAATGATTACCAAAGCACGAGAATTAAATTTGAAGGTACTTATAGGGTGCATGAGTGAAACATCCTGCGCTGTCTCCGCTGCAGCTCAGCTTTCTCCTTTAGTTGATTATGCCGATTTAGATAGCCCACTACTAATTAAAAATAATTTATTTGATGGGATTATTTATATAAACGGAAAGATCACATTAAATGATTCATTCGGTATTGGTGTTATTCAGAAGCGATAAGATTTTTTGAAAACAAAGGAGGGAAGAAAAATAAAGGATAAAAAAAAAGGCTCTTACGAGCCTTTTTTTACTTTTTCTTAGCTACTGCTTTTTTAGGAGCTGCTTTTTTTGCTACTTTTTTAGCTACTTTTTTTGGAGCTACTTTTTTTGCTGCTGCTTTTTTAGGAGCTGCTTTTTTAACTACTTTTTTTGCCATGGCTTTTTTTATTTTGATTAATAAATTATTATGACACGAAGTAAGAAAAATTATTAACACAAAAACAAAAATTAAACTTTATTTTATTAACACAATTATGTTGATAACGGCTTCAACATTGTTTTTTCAACTCTGTTTTATAAAAAATAAAATGAGAATAAAAATGAAAAACAATTTTAAACCCCTTATCGGTTTTTATTGCAACTCCCAAACACGCTGATTTTAAAGGATATTCAGAGACTCGTTTTTTTTGTTTGATGTATTATCAACTATTCATTAAAATAAATTCATTCTTTTTTTAATCATGAAGTGCAAAATAAATAATCGTAAAATTTATTTTAAAAAAATATTTTTTCAAAATAATTTTTCAAAATAATTTTATTTTTCAAAATAAAAAAAATAAAATCTAATTATTTCATTCGTTCAAGCAATGCCATATAAAATCCATCGGCGTGATAAACCTCGGGGGAATAGCGCTTTTCACCTATTAAATTCCATTTATCACCAACTTGTTTCAAGAACCATTTTATTTGTTCTTCGCCTTCCGATGGAAGTATGCTGCATGTTGCATACACCATCTTTCCGCCTACTTTGGTTATATCAGGGAAACTGGTTAATATTTCTCGTTGTATTGTTTTCACCCTTTCAATTTCTTCCAGATTCAATTTCCATTTGCTATCCGGGTTTCTGCGGATAACACCTAAACCGGAACAGGGGACATCCAGCAACAACCTGTCAGCAGTGTCTTTTAAACGTTTTACAACTTTTGATGAATCAATGGTTCGTGTTTCAATAATACGAACATCGGCACGTGTGGCACGCTTTTTTAATTCGAGTAATTTATTTTCTTTTACATCAAGAGCGATGATGCGTCCTTTGTTTTTCATCAATGCTGCAAGATGTAATGTTTTACCTCCGGCGCCTGCACATCCGTCCACCACGCGCATACCTGGCTGTACATTTAAAAATTCAGAAACCATTTGTGATGCCGCATCCTGTACTTCAAACAATCCTTTATGAAATGCTTCGGTACGAAATACATTAGGTCGGTATTTTAATTCCACCGCATCCGGCGACCAACTGATAAGTGAAGAATCGGTAATTTTCTCTTGCTCCAATATTGTTTGTAAATCCTTCGGAGTTGTTTTTATTGAATTCGCCCTTAAAATAGTTGTTGGCTTTTGGTTAAGTGCCCGAATGATTCTGTCCCATTCTTTCCCTAACTCCTTCTCTCCCATTTCATCAAGCCAATCAGGAACTGATTCACGAATTTTCCTAACCTTGTGGAATTTCTCCAACTGCGAAATTATTTTTTTTTCATTCAGACTTTTAAAATAATTACTCTCCGGTAATTCATACCCGTCAAAAACCAAATAGGTGCCAAAAACATTCCATAAATTTTTTTCTGTGAGTTTACTATCAGCCCCGGCTGCCGCAAATAATAATCTCCAGTTGCGCACCATATCATATGTTACATCGGCCACAAAGCTGCGTTCGCGCACATCCCATTTTTTATGGGAGCGCATTTCTTTTTCAATTGCCTTGTCGGCATATTCGTTTTTCTCAAAAATATTTTTCAAAGCCGAAAAGATTGCCTTGATGTGAAACGAATGATATTTTAAATAAAATTGTTTTGTCATACAGCAAAAATACAATTTATTGTTTCTCATATACGAATGAATAAATAAATAGAACGCTGATGACATCGATTACCAAACGCACACCGCTTTCGCACACTAATTTATGAAATACGAATTTACGAAACCCACTTTCAATTCGTTATCAATGTCGAATAGTTAAGAGTGTTTTCTAACGAAGCATCCTCACTCACGGTTCTCGACTCCGCTCGAACTGACTGTACTGGTGGGCATTTCGAGCGGACAATGCCGTTTAGTTAAGATGCCATCGCACATATTTCGACAGGCTCAATATGACCAGCCCGCGGTCAGTCAGAGCTTGTCGAAGACTGTGGGCGGATGTTTTTTCCTTAACTAAACGACACTGATTCGTATATTAGTAAAAATTCGTACTTCGTTGATACCATAAGTTTTTTCTGAAATCATTCTCAACCAGCGCCATCAGCGTTCCAATATTTTACCTGAGCAATAAAGTTTTTTTATTTTGCGAATTACATAAATCAGTAATTTTACGAAATGACAGATATTACTAAAATTGATACTACTATATATATAGGAGATTTTGCAATTCACCAACCAGTTACTGTTTTTACAGATTATATAATTGGCGCAATGTGCATCTATTTTTATTTGAAGCTCAATCGCCCCTCTTTTGAGGATGAAAGTACAATTAACTGGAAACGCTTTTTTTTACTTTTAAGTTTAGCATCACTTTTTGGTGGAATCTCACATGGCTTTTATGCAATTCATGAAGGCGGAGGATACAAATCTTTCTGGCTGACAATGCAAGCCTTAAACGTTTTTTCGATTTACAGAGCACAATTGGCTACGTTAACTTCTGCCCTAAAAGATTCAAAAAACAAGTATTATTGGAACCTAAGTTATCACACGCAGTTAGTATTATTTTTTATTGCCATTTTTGTATTTCAGAATTTTTTAGTGGTTATCATTGATATGGCAATAGGGCTTATCCCAATCATGCTTATTCATTTTATTGATGCCCGCAAAGTGAAGGAAAGTGCGTGGATTGCTTATGCGATTGTAGTTTTATTTTTATCGGCAATAATTAATGCCGCCAAGTTTTCGATAAGTGCTTATTTTAATTATCAGGATATTGCCCATATTTTGTTCATGATAAATTTATCGATGATGTTTATCGGAATAAAAAGAAAGGCTGTTGCTTCGCTTTTACCTTAATTTCTTTCCCGGCATTCTTTTTTACCCTTAAGCTCGTTTATTAGCAATAAAAATTGCAAATTTGTGTTCTGTAGACTCGTTACAAAAAAAGTAAATACCTAAAATAATAAAATACAAATACAAAATCCCGAAACCTATGTTGAGCAAAGTAGAATCATCAAAAAACAATATTCAAACTATGGAAAATAACATTAACACCTACATTGAAACACACAAAGACCGCTTTATTAATGAACTTTTTGAGCTTTTAAGAATCCCATCCATAAGTGCTGACATTAATTACAAAGGTGATGTTTTAAAAACAGCTGAAGCAATTAAAGAAAAATTAATTACTGCCGGCGCTGATAAAGTGGAAGTGTGTGCAACTGCCGGTCACCCTATAGTTTATGGCGAAAAAATTATCGACGCTAAATTACCTACGGTATTAATTTATGGTCATTATGATGTTCAGCCTGCCGATCCTATTGAACTATGGCATTCCGGACCATTTGAGCCGGTTATTAAAGATGGTCAGATATATGCCCGTGGTGCATGTGACGATAAAGGCCAAATGTATATGCACGTGAAAGCATTTGAATTTATGATGCAAACGAATTCCCTGCCATGCAATATTAAATTCATGATTGAAGGTGAAGAAGAAGTGGGCTCCGACAATCTTGGAATATTTGTAAAACAGAATAAAGAAAAATTAAAGGCGGATGTAATTCTAATTTCCGATACAGGAATTATTGCAAACGACATCCCATCTATTACTGTTGGTTTACGTGGATTAAGTTATGTTGAAGTGGAAGTAACGGGCCCTAACCGCGATCTGCATTCTGGTTTATATGGCGGTGCCGTGGCAAATCCCATCAATATTTTGTGTGAAATGATTGCGAAAATGAAAGACGATAAAGAGCATATTACTATCCCTGGATTTTATGATGATGTTGAAATTTTAAGTTCGGAAGCTCGCGCAGAAATGGCAAAAGCCCCTTTCAGTCTGGAGGAATACAAGAAGGCTTTGGATTTATCTGATATCCATGGAGAAGAAGGTTATTCAACTAACGAACGGAATTCTATTCGCCCGACATTGGATGTGAATGGTATTTGGGGAGGTTATACCGGTGAAGGTGCAAAAACTGTAATTGCTTCAAAAGCATTCGCGAAAATTTCTATGCGTTTGGTTCCTCACCAGGATAGTGAAAAGATTACAGAACTTTTTAAAAATTATTTTGAGAGCATCGCACCAAAATCTGTTAAAGTAAAAGTTACACCTCATCATGGTGGCAGTCCTGTTGTAACACCAAGTGATTCGGTTGCTTACAAAGCCGCCAGTAAAGCGATGGAAACTACTTTCGGAAAGAAACCTATTCCTGTGCGCAGTGGTGGAAGCATCCCAATTGTTGCCATGTTTAAATCCGAATTAGGTTTGGATTCGGTATTGATCGGCTTTGGTTTGGATTCGGATGCTATACATTCGCCAAACGAACACTACGGTGTATTTAATTATTTAAAAGGTATTGAAACTATTCCTTACTTCTTTAAATATTATGCCGAAATGAGTAAATAAGACCTCTCCCCTTAATCCCCTCTCCAAAGGAGAGGGGGGGCTACCCGAAAAAGAAAATGATAACAGTTAACCAGCATCACTTGTCTCACCAATTGCCTCTCCCCTTTGGGGAGAGATTAAGAGAGGGGCTTGCTATTATTTTCTGTTGCCTTTTCCTCTTTTCATGTAATGATTTCAAAGATGTTACATTTAGCGGTATTGAAAAAGTATCTCTTACCAGCATCTCACAAAATGGGGTTGAAGCTTTAATTACAGTCCGTATTAAAAATCCAAATAGTATGTCCTTTACTATTTACAAGTCTGATATGGATGTTACAATCAGCGGACTGAACGCCGGCAAAGCCCACCTGACAAGCAATGTAAGAATAAAAGCGAAATCGGAAGAATCGTATACATTCAAAATAAAATCCGATTTTTCTAATTTGAACTTAATGGATATACCAAAAATAATTGCAATTGGAATTAGCAAAAGTGTAAAAATAGGATTAAAAGGAAATTTAAATAGCGGTAAATTCTTCATAAAAAAAAGCTATCCTATCGACATGACACAAACTGTCCCTATTGGAGGTTATTAATTCAAGCTTTATTTTTTTTGATTGCTACGGATGGGATATAAATAGACCTATCAGGTTTTAAAAACCTGACAGGTCTGTACCAAGAGAAATTTGTCGTTCACTACTAACGGAAATATTCGCTTATCAACTATTTTTTTTGTTTTTTTGTACTATCAAAACATATTATTAATCCATAGAATATCGTGAAAAGAACAAAAGTAAAAGAGCTGTTAAATTCCACAGCCTACGGAACTGAAATAAAATTGCAAGGTTGGGTGCGCACCTTTCGCAACAATCAGTTTATAGCCATTAATGATGGCTCAACAATAAACAATATACAAGCTGTTGTAGATTTCCTTAACACCGATGAAGCATTGCTAAAACGCCTGACAACAGGAGCTGCAGTGAGCGTTATTGGTGAATTAATTGAGTCCATGGGTAAAGGACAGAAAGTAGAAGTAAAAGTAAAAGAGTTGGAAATATTAGGAGATAGCGATGCCGAAAAATTTCCTTTACAACCCAAAAAACACAGTCTGGAATTTTTACGTGAGATCGCACACTTGCGTTTTCGTACCAATACATTTAATGCTGTATTCAGAGTCCGTCACACATTAGCATTTGCAATACATAAATTTTTCAATGATCGTGGTTTTGTTTATCTGCATACACCCGTTATTACCGCTTCCGATGCAGAAGGTGCAGGAGAAATGTTTCGTGTAACAGCTTTGGACTTTGATAGTCCACCACGTACTGAAGATGGGAAAGTAGATTTCAAACAGGATTTTTTCGGAAAATCTACCAACCTTACCGTTTCCGGACAGTTGGAGGCTGAGTTAGGTGCAATGGCATTGGGCGATGTTTACACTTTCGGTCCTACCTTCCGCGCTGAAAATTCAAACACCACCCGTCACCTCGCCGAATTTTGGATGATAGAGCCCGAAGTTGCTTTCGCCGATTTAGATGACAATGCAAATTTAGCCGAAGACTTATTAAAGTATGTAATTAAATATGCGCTTGAAACATGTGCCGATGAAATCGAGTTTTTGAAAAACCGTTTGTTGGAGGAAGAAAAATCAAAACCTCAGGACGAACGTTCTGAAATGGATCTGATAACAAAATTAAATTTCTGTTCATCAACGGAGTTTGTACGTTTAAAATATACCGAAGCAATTGAAATATTAAAAAATTCGACTCCGAACAAAAAGAAAAAATTCAAATACCTGATTGAAGATTGGGGTGCCGATTTACAAAGTGAGCATGAACGTTATTTAGTAGAAAAACATTTTAAAAAGCCCGTAATCTTAACTGATTACCCAAAAAACATTAAATCGTTTTATATGCGCATGAATGATGACGGGGAAACAGTGCGTGCTATGGATATTTTATTTCCGGGTATCGGTGAAATAATCGGAGGATCGCAACGAGAGGAGCGTTTGGAGTATTTAGAAAAACGCATGAAAGAAATGCACATCCCTGCTGATGAATTATATTGGTATTTAGACACCAGGAAATTTGGTACCGCACCACATGCAGGATTTGGTTTAGGATTTGAGCGTTTAGTATTATTTGTTACCGGCATGACTAATATCCGCGATGTAATACCTTTTCCAAGAGCACCAAAAACAGCAGAGTTTTAAACACCTCTCCCTTAATCCCTCTCCACAAGAGAGGGAGCGAGACGTAAAGAAGGAGAAATGAAAAAGATAAAAGACAATTTAAAAATAAACAGCTCACCTATTACCCCCTCTCCTTCGGAGAGGGGAGGGCAAACAACCAGTGGTTGTTTGAGCCAGTTTGTGCAAAGATGGGGAGAGGTGGTTCAGCAATTACAGCAAGGCAATAAAAAAGCCCTGGCGCGCTGTATTACTATTGTTGAAAATGAGTTGGATGGTTATCAGGAAATTTTAACTTCTCTTAATTTTTCAAAAAACACTCCAGTTATTGGTGTGACAGGCCCTCCGGGGGCAGGAAAAAGCACGCTGATAAATGCAGTAATAAAAAAGCTTTCGGACCAGGGGAAATCAATTGGTGTGATCGCAATTGATCCAACATCCCCTTTTAATTATGGTTCTTTGCTTGGCGACAGGTTAAGGATGGCGGAACATTTTACAAATGAAAATGTATTCATCCGCTCTATGGCTACGCGAGGAGCATTAGGTGGTTTGTCCGCAAAAATTATTGAAGTAGTGGATATTATGCGGGCTTCTAATTTCGATTATATTATTGTGGAAACAGTTGGTGTTGGGCAAAGCGAAGTTGAAATAGTTGGTTTGGCTGACACTACTATATTGGTCTTGGTTCCTGAAGCGGGCGATGAAGTTCAGACTTTAAAATCGGGAGTGATGGAAATCGCAGATATTTTTGTGGTTAACAAATCGGATCACGAAGGAGCGACTATATTCATGAAAAACATTTTTCAATTAGTACACTCCAAACCAATGAGTAATTGGAGTATTCCAGTGATTAAAGCCGTGGCAACAAAACATGAAGGCATTGATGAAATAATTGAAGCCATTAATAATCATCAACTTGTTGGCGTAAATACAAAACGCTCCTACCTGTTGACTGAAAAAGCATATCGTTTAATCCAGAATTACAGGATGAAAGATGTTTCAAAAAAAACATTGCATGAACAAATTGAAACAGAGCTAAAAAAAACTGATTTTAATTTATATCGTTTTGTGAATCGTCTTGTTGGGGAAAAATAAGCTTATAAAAATTCTTTTTCATCAATCAGCATCATACACTTAAAATGTCCTTTCGGGCATTTATCATGTCCAATTTTAGAACAAGGTCTGCATGATAAATTTTTCACCTCCACTATTTTAGATTTTGCATCAGGCATGTAAGGCGTAAAACCAAAATCAGGAACAGTATTACCCCATACCGAAATTATTTCTTTTTTGAATGCTGCTGCAATGTGCATCAGTCCTGTATCATGAGTAATTATTTTTGTTGCTTGTTTTATTAAAGACGCCGATTGATTCAAATTATATTTCCCACAGGCATTGTAAATTTTATTGCCTACAGAATTTGCAATTGCTGTCGCCCGCTCATCATCTTCTTTTCCTCCCATTAAAATAATCGGGTGATTTATTTTTTTACATATCGAAATTATTTTTTCTACAGGTAATTGCTTGGTGAAATGCTTTGCACCGATAACAAATCCGACGTATCCGTTTTGATGTGAAATAGGTAAGGAGGAAACATTTACTTCATCCGCTTTCGGAACAAAATAATCTAATCCTTTAAAATCATTTTTTACTCCCAGTGATTCAACTGTTTGCATATAGCGATCAACTATATGAATTGCGGGCATTTGGTTTATTTTAAAATTTACCAGCAACCATTTTTTAAAATTTAGTTTTTTGAAAGTTGATGAAGGTTTGCCAAGCGCCATCTTCACTTGCGTGGAACGAATGTTATGATGCAAATCAATAATAAAATCAAATTTTTCTTTTTTCAGATACCCAATCACTTCTCTCAAATTATTTCTTCTTCCCTTCTCCTTTGGAGAAGGTGCCCGAAGGGCGGATGAGGTTACATCTTTTTCAATGACATGAATTTTTGTGATGAAAAGATTATGCTCTAAAATTCCGCTGAAAGATTTTTTAGTAAGGTAGTGAATTTCAATATCCGGCTTCTGCTCCTTTATACAGCGGATTACAGGCGTAGTTAAAACAATATCGCCAATGGAACTAAAACGTATTATGAGTATTTTTTTCAAGGCCTTAAATTGGATTGAAGAAAAAAAGGGAATCTTTTCTGCTGAAAAACAAATAGATACTGAATTTAAAATGTAAAAAGACTTATTTGAAATTAATAATCAAAAGGTTCTCTGCTTGTATGCCTGATTCTTATAACACGAATTTCATTTGTAGCGGTATTTATTTGAAAAGTAATTCTGTAACTATAAATAACAAATGCTCTGAATTCTTTAGCTGATTCATCTTTCAGTTTATCTATTTCAAAAATTAAAGGATTTGTTTTAATAATTTCTAATCGAGATAAAATACCTTCTTTAACAATTTTGGGTGCTTGAGAACTTTGTTTAGACAAAAAAGAAAGAATTTCTTTGAAATCCTCTAACGCATTTCTATCCCAAATAATTGCAAAAGATTTTTGCTTTACCATTTGGATAATTCTTTAATAGCATCCTGATGTGTAACGAAATTACCTTTTTCAATTCGGGAAACAGCCTCATTAATTTCTTTATTATATTGTTTCCGGGAAATTCGCTTTGTCTCTTTGTCAACATTCAAAAAGCTTTTAACCATTTCTAAAAGCAGTGTCTGCTGTTTTATAGACAACAAAGGCAAATAACCGTCAAGTTGTTTTTTTATAGCTGTGGTAGTCATTTTGATACTTTTTTATTATTCAATTTACAAAAAACAGCATTTTTATTTCTCATTATAAATCACTTCCAACAGTGTTTGCCCCACAGCTTTCAAAGTATTTTTATCAATCAGGCTCATATTGTCTTTATGCGTATGGTGATAATCGCCAAAGCCGCCTGTTGCCTGGTTATATTCAATAATATCAATGCAAGGTACACCTGCCTTATTCACATAAATGTGATCATCAACACCAACAAACTCTTTTGTTTGCGACACAAAATAATTTCCATAACCGAGTTCATTTGCAGCCTTCCATACTTTATCAACAGCTGAAGATGCGTAATTTACTGACTTGCCTTCTTTAGGAAAAATCGCATTTGCTCCTGCAACCATGTCTAACAAGATTCCAAAATTTGCATAGTAATTTGTTTTGTGCAAATTCTTTGCCCAAAATTGTGATCCCAGGCACCATGAATCGGTATTTCCACTAGACCCATAATCTTCAATATCAAAAAGAATAATATCAACACCAATATCAGGTTGCGAAATACTCAACTGACGGGCAACCTCCATGGCAACACCAACACCGCTTGCACCATCATTCGCCCCATCAATTGGTTTATCCTTATCTACTGTGTCCTCTTCGGCAAATGCCCTGCTGTCCCAATGCGAGCAAATCATAATTCTGCTTTGCGCATCAGGTTTAAATGATGCAATTATATTTTTCAGGATGAATTGATTTTTGTCGAAGGTTTGCACTGTTCCAGTTTGAACAATGGTTTCGAGCCCGTAGGATTTTAATTTTGAAACTAAATATTCAGCGCATTTTTTATGTGCAGGTGTACCTGGAACGCGAGGCCCAAAATCAACCTGAGCTTTTATATAATTATAAGCGGAATCCGCATTAAAATCGGGCGTTGCATTTTTCTTCACTTCAACTTTTTTAGTTTCTGCATCTTTTGTCGATTCTGTCCCGTTACGGCACGAAGCAATAAAAATTAACAGGCTAACAAAAATAAACAGTTGTACCTTATTCTTAATTCGTCCAGATTGCGCCATCTTTTGTATCTTTAATTGTAATATTAATTTTGCTTAAGTCATCACGCAATTTATCGGATGCCGCGAAATCTTTCTTTGCTTTTATTTCTTTTCTTATTTCTAAAAGTATATCCATTACGCCATTTAGTGCATTGTTGTCCGGAGTATTAGAAGTTTCTGATTTTAAGCCCAGAACATCAAAAACAAAACCATGCATTAGTTTTTTCAAGCCAATAATGTCATTTTCCGTAAGCGTTTTTTTACCATCATTTGCCGAATTAATAATACCCGCCATTTCAAATAATTCGGCAACTAAAACAGGAGTATTAAAATCATCATTCATTGCATCAAAGCAAGCTTTTTCGTGATCGATGAGTCGTATTCCCGACATTGCTGATGGCTTCAATTTTTCCAATGTTTTTATCGCAGCCATCAAACGGGCGTATCCTTTTTCGGAAGCCTGCAAGGCCTCATTCGAGAAATCAAGTGTACTCCGATAATGAGTTTGCATCATAAAAAAACGAACTCCCATCGGGCTATACCCTTTCTCTAACAGAGGATGATTTCCGGTAAATAATTCGCCGGGCAAAAATCCATTGCCCGCCGTTTTCGACATTCTAACTCCATTGACAGTAAGCATATTGGTATGCATCCAGTATTTTACAGGAGCTTTGTGATTACATGCCTGTGATTGGGCAATTTCATTGGTATGGTGTGTTGCCTGCAAATCCATTCCCCCACCATGAATATCAAATGTATCACCCAAATATTTACTACTCATAGCTGAACATTCAATGTGCCAACCAGGGAAACCCCATCCCCAAGGGGAAGGCCAGCGCATAATCTGTTCAGGTTTAACTTTTATCCATAAAGCAAAATCAAGGCGACCTCGTTTTTCGTCCTGACCGCTAAGCTCACGTGAGTTAGAGATCAAGTCTTCTAATAGGCGATTGGTAAGCTGTCCGTATGGAAACTCGTTATTATATTTTTCCACATCAAAATACACGGTGCCATTTACTTCATAAGCATATCCATTGGAAAGAATTTGTTTTACCATTTCGATTTGCTCACAAATATGGCCTGTTGCAGTGGGCTCGATACTTGGCGGAAGTGTATTAAACTCACGCATCACATCATGAAAACCAAGGGTGTATTTTTGCACAATCTCCATTGGTTCCAACTGTTCCAGCTTTGCTTTTTTTGCAAATTTATCTTCCCCTTCATCAAGGTCGCCCTCTAAATGACCGGCATCAGTGATGTTGCGCACATAACGCACCTTAAACCCTAAAAACAACAAATAACGATAAATCAAATCAAAGGAAATAAAAGTACGGCAATTGCCTAAATGCACGTCGCTATAAACGGTAGGGCCGCAAACATACAAACCAACCATCCCTTTATTGATGGGTTCAAACTTTTCTTTAGTTCTGGAAAGTGTATTGTATATTGATAGAGAATTCTTCATAGAAAAAAAGGAGATGTAAGATGTGAGTATTGAGATGTGGGATGTGGGATGTCAAAAATTGTGATTGTGGTGAGACATTTTTGTCTCAAATCTAATATCTCACATCTCAATACTAAAATAAATTATTCTTCTATAACACTGTCGCCAATATATTTGCCATCCTTATAAAGGGCAATCCTTGTTAAAATGCCATTAGCATTATAGATGTATACTTTACCATCAATTAAACGATTTTTATGAAAAATACCATCTTTCGATACTTGTTTATTCCTGTTGTAAAGTTTCCATTTCCCTTCTCCATCAAAAGGTTTACCACTATTAACCAATTCCACTTTTTTATCAACTTCAATTGGAGCAACCTTTACAGGGTCTACCACGACTTCCTTTACAACTTCTTTTACCAATGGTTTTTTAGGCTCAAAGTTTTTTACAGTAGTGACATCTAAATACCCGTCAGCAAAATTTTTCTCAGATTTCAAATCTCCATTTTCATAATATTCTCTTAAAATACCAGCCTCTTTCCCATCTGCCCAATTACCTTCGATCATTGTTTGACCATTATCAAAATAATATTTTTGATCTCCTGCACGTTTACCCGTGGTATTAAATTTGAATACCTGTTGAACCTGCCCATTTTCATAATACAATTTGTAATCTCCTACCCAACGATTATTTTTCCATAAACCTTCTTCTTTAATCTTCCCATTTTCATGATACATAATTGCATATCCGTTAGGACGATTATTATCATAGGTGATTTTACTTTTCAAATTATTATTGCAGTAATACTCAGTCCAAATACCTGTTTTCTTTGTATTAACGAACACACCTTCTTCAACTTTTTGATCATCGGTATAACATGGTTTATGAACTGTTTTATTCGTAACAATCCACTTTCCTTGTTTTCTTCCTAAACTGTCAGTAAGGTTAATAGTATCCTTACCAACCAGCTCGAACGTTTGAGCAAAGGCAATTTTAGAAAAGATAATCAACACTATAAAAACAACTTTTTTCATCTAATCAGAATAATTTATTTCACTTTAATCCCACTATTTTCCCTGGGGATAATTTTATACAGCTAATTGCTTTTGTATTGAGGCTGGTTCATAATAAGGAAGAACGTTGAACATACCACTCTCAAAACTCACAACTAATATCTCATAAATATATATGAGTTTCTATAATTGTGCAAATGTAAGGTTTTTAATTATATCAAACAAAGCATCCCACTAATTTTGCGAAAAAACCGAAATTCCGTTCATCTAATGGGTGTTTTTCATAATATACACAAGTTCGGCTATCTGTTATTTTGCCAGATGAAAAACAACGAATAAGATATCGAGAACATTGACTGCTTAAAATACAACCCACTAGTTATTAAATAGTTATGCAGTTTGATATAATTTTTAAGATTTAAATTTTGATTGTCTTCACCTCTTTTAAATTTTTAATCATATCGGAAGTCATTCCCTGCAAATCAAATTCATGCTTCCAGCCCCAATCCTCAAAAGCCTCAATGCAAGAGATGCTTTTAGGCCAACTGTCTGCTATTTGCTGGCGCGAATCAATCTTATAAGAAATTTTAAAGTTCGGAATGTGTTTAGTGATTTCTTCGGCAATTTCTTTTGGCGAAAAGCTAAAACCTGCCAAATTATAACTAGAACGTATTTTCACCTTTTCAGCATCTGCCTGCATAATACCGATAGTAGCTTTTATGGCATCTGGCATATACATCATCGGTAAAGTAGCATTTTCTGATAAAAAACACTCGTAAGTTCCTGATTTTAGAGCCTCATGAAATATATGTACGGCATAATCGGTGGTTCCTCCGCCTGGTGCAGATTTCCAACCAATCAATCCGGGATAACGCAAACTCCTGACATCCACATTATATTTATTGAAATAATATTCGCACCAACGTTCTCCGGCTTGTTTGCTTATTCCATAAACAGTGCTGGGCTCCATAACTGTGAATTGGGGAGTATTTTCTTTGGGCGTATTCGGACCGAAAACTGCAATAGAACTGGGCCAATATATTTTTTCAATGATTTTTTCTTTGGCAAGGTCAAGAACATTTAACAGTCCGTTCATGTTCAAATCCCATGCTGATTTTGGCATTTTTTCGGCTGTTGCGGAAAGCATGGCAGCCAGTAAATATACCTGATTGACATTGTAACGTTTTACTATTTCAAGCAGCCCCTTAGCATTCAGCACATCTATCACTTCAAAAGGACCATCTTTGGATTGTTCTGTAAGTTTAATATCTGAAGCAATTACGTTTTCTATGCCATAAAAATCTCTTAGGTTTTGAACCAATTCTGTACCTAACTGACCGGAAGAACCGATTACCAATATTTTTTCACTTTTTCCCATGGCAGAATCTAATTTTAAAAATGTGCTAGTGTTATTTAAATTTACTTTGACGTATTGTATGTCATTCCGACCTTGTGGAGGAATCTTTTTCATTAAAAAAAGATGTCTCGTCAAAACTCGACATGACATTACGTCTTTTTATAATTAACTCAACACTAGTTACTAATAAATGCATAACTTAGACGACATATATTTTATTTATGCCATTGAATACAATGTATTCCATAAGACTAATGTCGTCTAAGCTATGAAACCATTAGTAACATATATGTTAATGTAAAATCAATAATTATATTAAAACAGTTCGCTATAATTTGGAGGCTAAAAATAGTTTTTTTTTACAATATATAATATGATGCAAAATGTATTTTTCATGCAAAATGCGCCGGAATTAAACGATAAAACTCATTCAACAATTAATTTCCCTTCATTTAAAGAACTGCCCGAATTAGTAATGCGATAAATATAAACTCCGGGTTTTAAATCTCCTTTATTGAGCGTATACTCAATTTGACGATTATTAGAAACCGGCAGCCTCAACTCTTTCACCTCCATTCCATCGGAGTTAAATAATTTCAAAGTGCACTCTTTCAGATTATTAATTTTAGAAACCACTTTTATAAACGTATTGTTAGTAAACGGATTTGGGCCTATAGTAACATCTACAATTTTTTTCTCATTTTGAGCTATCCCCTCTGATGCCGTAAAATAAATGTCCAAAATAGGATGAAGTTCGAGGTGGTTAGGAGCTGCGCCCGTTTGTCCATGAGGAGGGTCAATAAAAGCAACGCCAATTACTGTAACCGAACCAATATTTACATTATTAACATTACCACTTGCAATGTGTGCATTAACAAAATTGCGAGTAGCAATATATTGATTAACATACGCCGATGACGCAGCAGCAGAACAGGCCGGGTCAGGGATTTCACCAATTAATGTATTGGTGCCATCACTCAATACCAAATGAAAGTCATTGTCTGATTCGTTTTTTTTAATGGTAATATCACATACAATTTTATACGTTTTATCCTCAACACCCGGCACCCTGTTCATATAGGGGTTTGCAAAAGGAGTAGTAAGCGTAACTAAATTTTGAACTGAAATATTAACTGGTGTAATATCAACAGTACTTGCTAAAGGGTCGGTTAACACTTTGATGCTCCACCTTTCAACACCACCGCATAATACATGGCTTTCGTTTCCTGAATTATTTTTATTTTCTGAACTTTCTGTTTGCGCCTGTAAAGAAAACAAGCCGCTGCATATTATTATACAGCTGATAAAGAATATTTTTTTTCCCATTACTATGATTATCAAGTTATGAAGATACACTTTTTCTGAGATTAATGTGCGAAAAGCTTTGAATATAAGGTATATTAATGCCAATCTTGAGTAGAAATAAATGCTGTGTGCGTAGGTCATACTGAGCCTGTCGAAGTATGTGGGTAAGCCATCGCACCCCCTTCGACAGGCTCAGGGTGACCACACACGATTTGAAAAAACTCAACCCTTGGTTCGCTTCATTAATGAATTTTGATTTTACTTCGGGCAAAGCACCAACACTTTTTTTTGTTGTAATAAGGACATGATTTTTTCCTCCGGTACAGCGATAGCGCTGCAATAAACAATTTTTTTTCTGAATTCGCTGCCATTGTAATAGTTTAACTGGAATACAGCCTCCCCTCCTTTTTCATAATTACCATCGTAAATTTCCAGCTTCATCAGGGAACGGTAATTGATGATTAGCTTTTGGGCAAACCACGTTGCAAACCCCTTTTGCAAATAAAGATTATTTTCATAAAATTTAATTGTAAAATACTTGTTGTTCATTTTTACAATAAGCCACAAACCAACAATCAATGCCATTATTGTCGTTATCCAGCTGTTTTGCCATAAAAGAATAATAAATGTAAGCCCAAAATAAAATAGGCCTAAACCTAAATTCAATAAGGTTCTGAAAAAAGAAGCCTCCAGAATTAAAATGGGTGCTTGTTGGCTGTCAACGGTAACTTCGGGCGATCCAAGCAACTGCTTTCTCACACCAATTGTAGAAGTGCCGTTTTTATCTGGCAACTGGTTTAACAAAATACACATCTGATCAAATAACTCGGGTGCGTTTAATTTAAATTCATCAGTAGATTCAAAAAAATGTTCGGTACAAACGCTCAAAAATTCATGAATATTGACTGCCCCGTAACGCCTAAAAACACTATGCTTCCCATTTTTCAGTAATAAAAAATCGTGCATGGCATTTGCCACCCACTTGTTTATATAACCATCAAAGAAATAATCGGTTTGATCATAATTAATACCATTAAATCGTAGTGCATGCATCCATTCATGCAGACCCAGATTGTAATTATCCGATGGGTTTTCAATCCCAGCTAAAACGTGTTTCCAGCTAAGGCAAATAAAGCCATTCAAATTGGTTTCGCCCCGGTGCATTCTTTTTGTACCCGGCGATTCATATACGTCGGGATAAACTATCACATACTCGAATGTATCTATTGTAAAGAAATCTAATCCCAAAGTGATCTGAACAGCACAAGCCGAAATAATAATCCGGATGGTATCAGTCATTAAAATATTCTGCCGTGCAACAAATTTTTTCTGAACAATAAAAACAGAAGTACGTTCAACAAACCGTTGTTTTAAATCAGCACTTAAATTTTTATAAAAAATGAATGAACGCTCCAGTTCATCATGAATTATTTCTTTGGATATTGGTGATTGGATATATTCTGAAAAATTCAAAATGATTATTTTAAAAATTATTCTTTATCCTTTTTTTGGTGTCCATCCCCGATTTGAAAGGTCAATTTTCTATGTAATTTACCCCGCTATTTTGCTTTTCCAGTTTTACTTAATGTACTTTTCCCTTTCGGCTTCATTTCAGATTTCAACTCTTGCATAAATGAATCTATTGCCCCCATGGTGATATGCGGCATTATAACAATTTTCCACCACTGTGGAGTGCTTTCGTGATTATCAGCAACAAGAAAATATTTTTCAGCAATAGTGGCCGATATGTCTGATGCATGAATAGCAATAATATTAATATTCCTATTTCTATAATAACGAATGCCGAGTTCATCGAGTTGACAACAGACATCGGTGGTGCGGTCTACCAAAGATTTCATTTTTGTTTTCCAGCCTTCCGACCCGTGATTATAAAGCACCATCCAAACGGCAACAGCATTTGCCCCCGAACGGCTTCCACACAAAGTATGATCTGCACCAGGCACATATTGGGCCTCCGAAGTTTTTACATATTGTATATACCCTTTCCGGATCAGAAAAATTCCAGTTCCATAAGGCGTTTGAAGCATCTTGTGAGCATCAATAGTAAATGAAGTGATATTGGGATTTTTAAATGAAAAACTATTGTCTGGTTTTGAGAAGGGATAGATAAAACCTCCAAATGCAGCGTCCACATGAAGTTTATAAATAATCTTTTCTTTATTTAAGTATGCTGTAACCTTATCAATATCATCCACAGAGCCAAACATAGTGGTTGACATATTCATGTTAACAATAAAATATTTAATTCCTTTAGCTAAAGCCGATTCAACTTTTCTCTTCAAGTCGGGAAAAATAAGATTCCTGTTATGCCTATCTACACTAATAACAATCGGATTAATATTCAAAATATTTGCACCTTTCGATAGGGAATAATGACTGTCCTGAGAATAAATAGCTCCAATTTCATTTATTTTCGCCTTATACTTGCTAATGAAATAGTTCCTGTAAATCCACATGGCTTCGATATTAGCTTCTGTTCCACCTGAAGCAACATAACCATCCTGAGCATTTTTCTTCCCGCCAAATATTTGTTCGGCGCATAGTTTTATCAGATCTTTCTCTAATTCCTGTGTCCCTTTAAATATTTTTTCGGCACCATTTAAAGTATGACACCCTATGTGATTGGGGTTGGCAATCAGGGTTGATAAATACGGGGCATTCTTCAAAAAGGGAGCGTCGTTATAAAATACTTCAGCATCTAAATAAGTGGCCGGAATCCCTAATATTGGTGTTTCACGATAATTTACATTCCCGTTTAACGCTTCAGTCACTCTCTTTTTTATTTTATCCGATGTTAGTTTTGGCCAGTACATAATTTTATTTAAAATTCTTTGCTTGTTTTCCTTGCTCAAACATATCGATAAATTTCTTCTTCTCCAAAAGCAGAGATTCACGAAGCAATAAATTCGGGATATGTATTTTATAAATTGTTCATTGAAATAAAATATAGTCTGTCAAAGGATTTGAAGTTATCCAAAGATATTGTAATTTTCATCCCCTGAAATTTATCATCTAATTATGTTATACACCCAAACAGAAACAGATTCATTAAAAAATCACATTTTCGCACACCTTCTTATAGATGAGAAAGATCACCCGTTAACGATTACTCTTAATCACCCTAAAAAGAAAAATGCGATGAATCCTATTATATCAGCTAATTTGCCTACACATTAATAAACCCTGCATGCTCAGAATGGAAATAGAAATTGAAGCTTAAGGTGTTGTTTTAAAATCAAATTGAAAAAATCTCTTTTTACATATAATTATTTTAGTTACCGGGTAAAGGCTGTGAACGAACACGGGGTACACTCTCCATTTGTTTTCGATTTATTGATGAACGTTATCTATAACAGGAATGATTTCTATTGCTACCGAAGTATTGAAAATGTCAGAGAGCAACTATTGAACTCTAAAAAAGTGATTTCTGTAATTAAGCAAACAGGCGATAGGGAAAATAAAACAAGCGAAAAAAAAGTACGCCAAATAACAAAACAATTTTCAAAATCACCGAAGTACACTCAATTATTATTTCGTTTAGTAAATCATTTTCAACCGCCACAAATTATTGAGCTGGGAACATCTGTTGGAATCAGCACAACTTACATGGCAACAGCGGATTCAAAAATTGAAGTCATCACTATGGAGGAAAATCAGGAAATCGCGGAAATCGCTAAACAAAATTTCAAACTATTAAAGTTAAAAAACATTGAACAAAAAATTGGTAGTTTCGCCCATTTTTTGCAATACTTGCTTTCGAAAAACCCGAATTTATATTTTGTTTTTTTCGGTGAAAACAATTGTAAACAGGGCACATTAAACTACTTTTATCTTTGCCTCAAAAATGTAAACGAAGCTAGTATTTTTGTATTTACAGATATGTACTCATCGCCCGAAATGAAAGAAGCCTGGGATAAAATTAAAGATAATAATCAAGTAACTGTTACTATCGATTTATTTTTTATGGGCATTGTGTTTTTCCGCAAAGAGCAGGTGAAACAACATTTTGTGATTAAATATTAAATTGTAAAAACAAATTACACCAATACAAGTCCTGTCATTTCTTTGGGAATAGCAATTCCCATAATAGTTAAAATTGTAGGAGCAACATCAGCCAACTTCCCATCATTTATCTTTTTATAATCGATATCAATTAAAATGCAGGGCACCGGATTGAGGCTGTGGGCTGTGTTGGGCGATCCATCCGGATTTACAGCATAATCAGCGTTACCATGATCGGCAATAATAATAAATGAATAACCATGCTTAACACCCGTTTCAACAACCCGCTTTAAACAAGTGTCAACAGTTTCAACCGCTTTTATTATGGCAGAAGAAACACCTGTATGACCAACCATATCAGCGTTTGCAAAATTGAGACATATAAAATCGGTGCTCGCTTTTTGCAGTTCCGGCAGAATTGCCTCGGTTACTTCAATAGCGCTCATCTCGGCCTTCAGATCGTATGTGGCCACTTTGGAAGACGGAACCATTATACGTTTTTCACCAATAAATTCATTTTCCCGGCCACCCGACAAGAAAAATGTAACATGAGGGTATTTCTCCGTTTCGGAAATGCGTATTTGTGTCTTTCCTTCCTTTTCAAGCACCTCACCAAGCGTATTAATTAAATTATCTTTATCAAAAACAAGGTGCACATTTTTAAATGAGCTATCATAATTGGTCATGGTCACATAATACAATGGTACTGTATTCATCCCTGATTCGGGCATGTTTTGCTGGGTAAGCACCTGAGTAATTTCCCGGCAACGGTCTGTGCGGAAGTTAAAACAAATCACCACATCCTCCTCTTTAATCACTCCGATTGGATTACCGAAAGAATCAGTATTTACAATAGGTTTAATAAATTCATCCGTTATACCGGCTAAATAGGATGCTTCAATTTCTTTTAAAATGTTTGTTGTTTTTTTGCCTTCACCATTAACTAATAAATCGTAAGCAAATTTAACCCTCTCCCATCGTTTATCCCTATCCATTGCATAATAGCGACCAACAACACTGGCGACTTTAGCAACAGAATTGTTTTTGAGGTGCTCCTCCAAATTTTTCATATACCCCAATCCGCTATTAGGATCTGTATCTCTGCCATCGGTGAAAGCATGAATAAATACATGTGGAATATTATTTTCTTTTGCCATATCACATAGGTAATGCAAATGAGCCTGTGATGAATGTACTCCTCCTTCTGAAACTAAACCGATAAGGTGCACCGACTTATTATTTTTTCTGGCATATTCAAATGCCTTTACAAGTGTTGGGTTACTATCCAAAGTTTTTTCATGAATCGCATTGTTAATCAATTCCAAGTCCTGATAAACCACCCTTCCAGCACCAATATTGAGATGCCCGACTTCACTGTTTCCCATTTGTCCGTCAGGCAAACCAACATATCTGCCAGACGTTTGCAGTACCGAATGTGGATATTTGTTATTTAAACTATCCATAAAAGGTGTATTTGCAATCGATATTAAATCAGACTTTGATTTATCACCGATACCCCAGCCATCTAAAATTATTAATGCTACTTTTTTCATACTATTACGAATTTAAACGAATTTACGAATCTTCTATGTGTCTTAAATTGCCTACTGCATAATTGCCAAATTGTTTATAGAGATAGACATTTAGCTACATACTATTTCTTTATGCAAAATATTATCAGC
>JAVHPR010000388.1:0-1666 GCA_036170695.1 Bacteroidia bacterium | reverse complement strand
CCGACAAATTCACACCAAGTTTTTCAAGAATTGGTTTTGAGATTGACCATTCCATCTCATACTGAGTCATATTTTCATGTTCAGACATAGCTACTCCACAACAACCTTTAATGCCTCGGGATACTACTTCAAACTGATTAGTAAGGCCGAGTTTCTCCAACTCTTGCCTAAAACATACTTCGGCTACCACAGAACGATGGATATTTCCTTTACAGACAAACAATATTATTTTTTTCGGCTTAATTAAAAATATGGGAGGCTAAAATTATCAATTTGTGGCATACTAAAGCTACAGATTGACTAATAATTAAAATGTTCCATATATGTTACTCAAAAAAAATGCCCGAACTGTAATTTTAGAAAGGTGAAAAAGAATGGGAGACGCAGAGGATTACAACGATACAAATGCCAAAAATGTGGATTACAATTTCAAAACAAAGAGCGTCCAAGTAAAGAACGAAGAAAATTATGGCATCAATATGTTTGGGGAAAACAAACACTCAAACAATTGTCAGTTACATTTAAAAAGTGTGTCCCAGTTATTCAGAAAGAATTGGATGCATATGCATTAGAAAAAGACGAAGTTACTCCACAACCGTTAGTCCTTCTCGCCGATGTAACATTTTTCGGCAGAGGTTATGGAGTCCTAGTATTTCGTTCACCATTATTCAAGCAAAATATTTACTGGAAAGAAATTACGCAAGAAACACCCGCAATATATCGCGAGGCCAGAAAAGAATTAGAAGACAATGGATTTACAATTACAGGTATCGTTTTAGACGGTAAAAGAGGCGTGCGAGAGGTATTTTCAGATATTCCGGTACAAATGTGTCAGTTCCACCAAACTGCTATCCTGAAACGATATTTAACCTCCAGACCAAAAACAGAAGCTGGCCAAGAGTTGCGCGCCATTGGACTAGCACTGATAATTTTAACTGAACAAGATTTTGAAATAGTTTTGAAAGAATGGCACGAGAGATGGAAAGATTTTATTAAAGAAAAAACAATCGCTCCAGATGGAAAACATTGGAACTACACTCACCGCAGAATGAGATCTGCCTACCGAAGTTTAAAAACAAATATGCCATTTTTATTCACATATCAAAAATACCCTGAACTAAAAATGCCAAACACTACAAATTCAATAGATGGATTTTTTGGAAAAACAAAAATGCTCCTGCAAGTCCATAGAGGACTGACGCAGGAGCGTAGATACAAAATTATTCAAGAAATTTTAGAAAAATAGCCTCCCAATTATTTAATTAAACCTAAATAGTATATAATTATGGCAACTGTTTCAATAAATACAGGAGAATTATTTGTAGGTGATCATAGTTACATTCTTGAAGCGCCGGGTATTGGTTCGTGCGTGGCGGTGTGCTTATATGACGCTAAAAACAAGAATGGCGGACTGGCGCATATTATGTTGCCGACTGATAAAAAAGATCAGGAAAAAAGGCAAATTTTGGTGGTTGGCAGGGATGATAATATAAAAGACCGATCCTTTCATTATGCCGATACAGCCATTGATAGGTTAGTCGAGGATTTGAGGGCAATTGGAAGTCCTCCTGATAAATTGACAGCCAAAATTTTTGGCGGATCGGAAATGTTTTCCTCCTTGATTAGCAGTAAAAGAAGCGTGGGAATTAGGAATATTGATTCGGTG
>JAVHPR010000387.1:0-1667 GCA_036170695.1 Bacteroidia bacterium | reverse complement strand
GATATTGCTGAAATGTCGAACATGAATAGTGAACAAGGAACAGCTTTTTCGAAAAAGGGACAAGCTATTTTTTATCGTTTTGGCAATATGGATATTCCTGTTATTGCTGCTGTAAATGGATTTGCTTTGGGTGGTGGTTGTGAACTTGCAATGAGTTGCGATATCAGGATTGCAAGTACTTTTGCAAAATTTGGACAGCCAGAAGTAAATTTAGGATTAATTCCAGGATATGCAGGCACACAAAGACTTTCGAGATTAGTGGGTTTATCAAATGCTCTTTATTTACTTATGACTGCCGATATAATTAATGCCGATGAAGCATATCGTTTAGGGTTAGTTCAAAAAGTTGTTGAACCAGAAAAGCTTATTGAAGAGGCAATTAACATTGCAAATAAAATCGCATCAAAAGGAAAAATTGCAATAAAAAAAGTTAAAGAAGTAGCAATAAACGGTTCAATGCTCAATTTTAATTCGGCAAGTGAACTCGAAGCAAAAGAATTTGGGAAACTTTTTGGTAATGGAGAATCGGGCGAAGGAATGAATGCTTTTCTCGAAAAACGGAAACCTAACTGGTGAAAACCATAGCCCACGATTTAAATCGTGGACTATAGTTTTCATAAATAATCATTGTTGTCCGATTAAATTGTTTAAAAACTTATGAAATCACCCAGTTCTTAAGCTCTGATATTAATGTCGCCCCTACAGGGCTTTGTTTTTTTATTTTAGTTTTTTACCATAATATCGCCTCTAACGAGGCTCAATTTTATTCAATAATATCCCGTAGGGATAACATTATGGTAAAAAATATAACAACTAAAACAACAAAGTGCCGTAGGTACGATACAATATATTACTATAAATTAGTCGGACAGTAGTGATAAATAATATTGATTCTTTACAATTTAGCAAACTTAAAACTGCAAAGAATATTATTAATACAAATACTGACCGCCGTTGATAGATATATCGGAACCCGTAATAAAAGCGGCATCATCAGAAGCAAGGTATGATACGGAAGCAGCTATTTCTTTTGGCAGTGCTAAACGTCCCATTGGTATCTGGGCAACGATTTTCTGCATAATTTCTTCAGGTATTGCCATAAGCATAGGTGTGGCGGTATAGCCAGGTGAAACGGTGTTTACGGTAATGCCATATTTAACTGTTTCCATTGCTACTGTTTTAACAAATCCATACATAGCAGCTTTTGTTGTAGAGTAGTTGCAAGTGCCATAAGAGCCTTTATGCCCGTTAACGGAAGATATACAGATAATACGTCCCCATTTTTTTTCTATCATCTGGTTAACGACTAAACGGGAGCAGTTGAATACTGAGTTTAAGTTGGTGTTAATAACTTCATTCCATTGCTGAGGAGTCATTTTTTTTAGCATGGCATCACGCATAATCCCGGTATTGTTCACTAATACATCCACTACTCCTACTTCTTCTTCGATTTTTTTAATCATTGTGGCTACCGAATTGTAATCAGTTACATCACCTTCAGCAAGTTTTACATCAATTCCGATTTTTAATTGTTCTTCTTGCCATTTTAATGCTTTAGGTAAATTTCTGTGGTTAGCTACTACGGTATAACCGTCATTATAAAGACGCTGGCAAATAGCCGTTCCCATACCACCATAGCCACCTGTAACAAGGGCTACTTTGTTGTT
>JAVHPR010000386.1:0-31164 GCA_036170695.1 Bacteroidia bacterium | reverse complement strand
GAAAACACCTGTTTTTTAACATTTGTGCCGGAATTAGCTGCAATGTGGGTTAAGTTAAATTTACTTTGACGTATTGTATGTCATTCCGACCTTGTGGAGGAATCTTTTTCATTAAAAAAAGATGTCTCGTCAAAACTCGACATGACATTACATCTTTTTATAATTAACTCAACACTAGCACTGAAAGTGAAGATGTTTAAATTAAAGAATGAAATTCTTTAACAGATAAAGTTTGAAACGTCATTGCGAACCCTCTTCGCAGAAAGGGTGAAGCAATCTCACATTATAAATAAGATTGCTTCGTTCGCGAAAAGCTCTCTCGCAATGACGATAGCAAGAGAAATTTTGTAGAAACTGAAAGTCATACACTGAAAGTGCATAGTTTTGAACCAACGAACTGAAACAATAAATTTCCGGAGAGGGTTTTGGTAATTTTAATTACACAAAATTATTTTGTAAAAACCGCAGCAACAGTATCGTAATGACTTACTGTGGTTTGAACATAATATGTTAAATTAATTTGATTGGCATTAGCTAATACGCCATGTCCAGTAAGTGTATTCCCTTGAATATTTTGTGATGGAATTGCAATGTTGTTCCCGCTTACAGTTGCATAAGTATTCTTATTAAATCCGTATACACAAGCTATCAAAATATAGGATGCATTTGAAGAATCAGAAATTGTACAATTATATGTAGCAGTTCCATAATCCGTACTGTTTTCTGAAACATTCCAATTGCCAAGAAATTTTGCACGAGGGTCTGTGTTGATAGGATCTATATTAGGATCATCCTGCTTGGTACATGAAGCAAAAAACAATGTTCCGAAGAGGGCGGTTATAATGGATAATTTAATTACATTTTTCATTTTATTAATATCTGAAAATTAGTATCAAAACGTTTTTCTTTTTAAAACAAACCATTTAATAAATCATCATCAACTAAATTAGGCAAAGTTACTTTTAAGTCAGGTTTGCGTGCCATTTCGCGCTTAATTGCAAACATTGCTTCGCTGTTTCGCGCCCAGCTTCTGCGGGCAATTCCATTATTTACATCCCAAAACAACATTGATTTTAATCTTCTGTCACTGTCATCGCTTCCATCTAAAACCATGCCAAACCCTCCATTAGTAACCTCTCCCCAGCCAACACCACCGCCATTGTGTAAAGATACCCATGTAGCTCCCCGAAAACTGTCACCAACAAAATTCTGCACAGCCATATCAGCGGTAAAACTGGAACCATCATAAATATTAGATGTTTCGCGATAAGGAGAATCTGTACCTGATACATCATGGTGATCGCGGCCAAGAACAATAGGAGCGGAAATTCTACCTTCTTTAATAGCCTTATTAAATGCTTCGGCAATTTTAACCCGCCCTTCTGCATCAGCATATAAAATGCGGGCTTGTGAACCCACGACCATTCTATTTTGTTCCGCAGATTTTATCCAACGAATATTATCTTCCAACTGTTGTCTGATTTCATCGGGTGCTGTGATGGATATTTCTTCCAGTATTTGTGAAGCAATTATATCAGTTGTTTCCAAATCCTTTGGATTGCAGGAGGTACACACCCAACGGAAAGGTCCAAACCCATAGTCAAAACACATTGGGCCTAAAATGTCCTGAACGTAGGATGCATATTTAAATTCGCCATCCGGTTTTAAAACAGCGGCACCGGATCTGCCGGCTTCTAACAAAAATGCATTCCCGTAATCAAAAAAATACATCCCGTTTTTCGTCATTTTATTTATTGCATTTACCTGGCGAATTAATGATTTTTGCACCTCTTTATGAAAATGATGAGGATCTTCCGCCATTATTTTGTTTGCATTTTCTAACGAAATACCAACAGGGTAATAGCCTCCTGACCATGGATTGTGTAATGATGTTTGATCAGAACCTAATTCAATTTTTACATTTTTCTCTGCCAGTTTTTCCCATAAATCTACAACATTACCCTGATAAGCTAATGAAACCGGTTCTTTTGCAGAACGAGCTTTTCCAATTCGTTCTATTAGTTTATCTAAATCTTCAAATACTTCATTTACCCAGCCCTGCGCAAAGCGCTTTTGCGTGGCTTTTGGATTTATTTCCGCAATAACTGCGATAGCCCCTGCTATAACAGCTGCTTTTGGCTGAGCCCCGCTCATACCACCCAAACCTGCACTCACAAATACTTTTCCTCTTAAATCTCCATTATCTGCATCAATAAACTTCCTTCCGGCATTTAACAATGTAATGGTTGTACCATGCACTATCCCCTGTGGACCAATATACATAAATGAACCTGCTGTCATCTGTCCATATTGGGTTACTCCTAATGCGTTAAATTTTTCCAAATCATCGGGTTTGCTGTAATTGGGTACCATCATACCATTTGTTACAACCACCCTTGGCGCATTTTTGTGAGAAGGAAACAAGCCCATAGGATGACCGGAATATAAGGTCAGGGTTTGTTCATCAGTCATTTCAGCCAAATATTTCATGGTTAACAGATACTGAGCCCAATTCTGAAATACAGAACCATTACCACCATAAGTAATTAACTCGTGTGGGTGTTGTGCAACAGCATAATCCAAATTATTTTGAAGCATCAGCATGATGGCTGCCGCTTGTTTTGATTGGTATGGATAATCTTCAATAGGACGCGAATGAATCACATAATCCGGGCGAAACCGGTACATATAAATTCGCCCAAAACTTTTCAATTCCTGAGCAAACTCTTTCGCTAAAACTGCATGATGCTTTTTATCGAAATAACGTAAAGCGTTACGTATAGCTAATTTCTTTTCTTCAGTATCTAATATGTCCTTTCGTTTTGGTGCGTGATTTAATGTAGTATCAAAAGGTTTTATAGGTGGTAATTCAGAAGGGATGCCCTGTAAAATTTGTTGTTTGAATTCTTCGTTGCTCATAGTGTTGTTTATTGATTAACCGAGGGCATAAAATAAATTATTGAAGTTTCGGTATTATTAATATTATTCTGAAAAAGTATTAGACTTTATATAAGTTAAAATGCTATGAAATTTTCTTTTTTATCTAAATGCTTTGTTCAATACGTCATTGCGAGACTTTTTCAGTCGAAGCAATCTCATTTATCGATGTGAGATTGCTTCGTTCGTGAAAAACTCCCTCGCAATGACGCTCCAAATGGACATTCAATTATTTTAAGAAATTAACTTACATAACGTTTCCTATCGAAAATTATTTTTCATCAATCCGCCCCTTATTTTTATCAATCCTTCCTTTCTTCTTATCAAACCCATAGGGACAATGTTTGCATGAATTCTGGCAGCAATAACCTCTTTTGAGCAAATATTTTTCAGTAAAAATTTTGTACCCTTCCGGACTGTAATAAAAATCTTCAGACTTAATAATTTTTTCTTGTGAAAATTCTTCCATTCATTGCAAAAATAACGATTTTTATCTAATGTGGTAATAACCCATTATTATTATTCAATAAGTCCTTAAAACGCTCAAAAACTTTCACAAAGTGCCTGATTGTCTGGTTTGTTCATTGTTCTTCCGTTATCATAAACACGATGAAGATATTTTGACTTTTCAATCCCTTTTTAGCGACAAGGGAGAAAATGCAATCAAAATTTTCGAATCTATGATTTAACATTAAATTGTTTAAAATTTTCAGTTCATTGCCTGAACACTGATTCATATTATAATTACTTTTGAATGAATGATAAAATATTTTAACATAGGTTTTCTGCTACTCATTTTTCATTTATCCGTCAGTGCTAAAAATGCCGCATTTGATGGGACAGGGAAGACATATGTCCAAAAGTTTAAAGATGATGCGATTAAGGAAATGATAATGTATAACATACCTGCAAGTATCATATTAGCCCAGGGCATGCTCGAAAGTGGCAATGGAACAAGTGATTTAGCTGTATACGCCAACAATCATTTCGGTATTAAATGCCATGAAGAATGGGAAGGCCCTACATTTATAAAAACTGATGACGCTAAAGATGAGTGTTTCAGAAAATATCCTACTGTGCTGGATTCATATACCGACCATTCTTTATTTTTAAAGTCCCGTGCCCGATATGCAGCATTGTTTGAGCTCAACCATACCGATTATAAAGGTTGGGCAAAAGGTTTGAAAGAAGCTGGTTACGCCACAGATCCGAAATATGCAAAACGTTTGCTTGAATTAATTGAAGCATTCGAATTATTTAAACTGGACCAGCTAAACCCACAACAGGAAAAAGTAAAAAATAATGTTACAAAAAAACAAGGAAAAGGCACGAAATCTAAGGTAATAAAGAAAGCACCTTCCGGAAAAAAGTCCAACAAAAAAAATATTCAATCAGGAAAAAAGAAACCTGGTTCAATACATAACAAAACAGCAGATCGGGAAATTTTACGCTTGGGAACAATCAAATATATTATTATTAAGCCGAGTGATACTTTTCCTAAAATTGCCAAGGAAACCGACAAAGACCTCTGGCAGCTTTATAAATATAATGATTGTACACCCAATGATAAGTTAGTCGCCGGACAAAAATTATATCTGCAACCGAAATCCAGAAGGGCAAAGGAGCCTTTTTGTATCGTAAAGAAAGGTGAAACGATGAAATCAATTTCGCAACTATATGGGATAAAATTAAAATCGCTTTACAGAAAAAACAGGATGAAAGTAGGGGAAGAGCCTTTTACCGGACAGCAATTAAACTTGCAACAAATGAAAAAATTTGAGGTGGCAGAAGATTAATGAAAAAATAAATACGAAATAAAAATTGCGGCTATCATACCTGCCAGGTCTGCCAATAAGCCAGCTGTTATAGCGTAGCGCGTGTTTTTTATACCAACCGAACCAAAGTACAAGGCAACAATATAAAAGGTTGTATCGGCTGCCCCTTGAAATACGCAGGACAGATGTCCTACAAAAGAATCAGGACCATGCACTGTCATCATATTAATCATCATTGCCTGTGATCCACTACCGCTGAGAGGTTTCATAAATGCCACCGGTAAAGCCGGCACAAAATCAGTATTTAACCCTAAAACACTGATGAAATAACCAATACCAGATACTATATAATCCATTGCGCCGGAAGCACGAAATACTGCAATGCCCACCAACATTGCAACCAGATATGGAATTATTTTAATCGATGTTTCAAAACCACTCTTTGCACCTTCAATAAATGCATTGTACACATTCACTTTCTTTCTGACAGCACCAAGAATAAATGCAATAATAATAATAAACAGAATCAGGTTAGCGCCAACTTTTGAAACTAACGCAATTTGTTCCGGTTGTAATGTGCTGAAATACCATACAACTCCAACAACAAAAGATGTAATCCCTATTAACCAGGACATCACCACGCTATTAAACAAATTTATTTTTTGCCAAACTGCAACGATCAAAAGTCCTATCAATGTGGAACAATAGGTTGCAATTAAAATGGGAATAAAAACATCAGAAGGATTGGCAGAGTGATTAATCGCTCTCAGTGCAAGAATAGATACAGGGATAATGGTAAATCCTCCTGTATTCAATACCAAAAACATAATCTGTGCATTAGATGCAGTTTCCTTGTTAGGGTTAAGTTCCTGCATACTTCCCATTGCCTTTAATCCCAGCGGGGTTGCTGCGTTTCCCAAACCTAACATATTGGCAGAAAAATTCATCATTATTTGTCCGTTAGCGGGATGGTTTTTCGGAATTCCGGGAAACAATTTATTAAAAAACGGACCAACAATACGGGATAAAAAATTTATCGCACCGGCCTTTTCTCCAATGTTCATAAGCCCGAGCCACAATGTCATTACGCCAGCCAATGGCAGTGAAATATCCATCACCGCCATTTTTGATGAACTAAAAGTAGCATCAACTATTGTTTTAAAAATTTCGGTATCACCTGTAACCATTAGCTTTAGAAGAGCCACTACAAAGGCAATCACAAAAAAGGCAATCCATATATAATTTAAAACCATCTAATTCTAATTTTTGGCAATATACACAATGTGTACATTCAAAGAAGTAAAAACTCCCAAAATATATCAACCAAAAACAGTTGTTTTGTTAATAAAAATCAAAATCCCTTTTTGATTTATTTCTACTTTTGGACTTTATTATTAATCGTAAAACATACAAAATTATGGGATTTATAGCAAGTGTTCAGGCTCGTCAAATATTGGATTCACGTGGTAATCCAACAGTAGAAGTAGATGTAATAACAGATTCAGGTATTCTGGGGCGTGCCGCGGTGCCATCGGGTGCATCAACAGGTATTCACGAGGCCGTAGAATTACGTGATGACGATAAAGCCTTTTATCTTGGTAAAGGAGTTTTAAAAGCCGTCAATAATGTGAATACAGTTATTCGCGAGGAGTTGAGTGGCATGTATGTTTTTGATCAAAACGCAATTGATCAAAAAATGATTGCTCTTGATGGTACCGACAATAAAGGGAATTTGGGTGCTAATGCTATTCTGGGCGTTTCGCTGGCTTGTGCAAAAGCTGCTGCCGAAGAAGCTCGTCAGCCTTTGTATCGCTATGTTGGAGGTGTAAATGCCAATTTATTGCCTATACCAATGATGAACATTATAAACGGTGGTTCACATGCAGATAACAGTATCGATTTTCAGGAGTTTATGATAATGCCGGTAGGTGCATCAAGTTTTTCTGATGCCATCCGCATGGGAACGGAAGTGTTTCATCACCTAAAAAAGGTTTTGAAAGATAAAGGATATTCCACCAATGTAGGTGATGAAGGAGGTTTTGCCCCCAATTTAAAATCAAATGAAGAAGCCCTTGAATCAATTTTGGTAGCTATTGAAAAAGCGGGTTATAAACCCGGCGAAGATATGTTTATTGCTTTGGATGCGGCTGCGTCAGAATTTTATATAGAAAAGGAAAATGTATATCATTTAAAAAAATCAAGTGGTGATAAATTAAGTCCGGCTCAAATGGTTAATTATTGGGCTGACTGGGCAAAAAAATACCCTATTCTTTCTATTGAAGACGGTTTGGCCGAAGATGATTGGAAAGGCTGGAAATTAATAAGCGACAAAATCGGTGATAAAATTCAGCTGGTGGGAGATGATTTGTTTGTAACCAACGTAACCCGCTTACAGCAAGGCATTGATAAAGATATTGCTAATTCGATACTGGTGAAAGTAAATCAGATTGGAACCTTAACTGAAACTATTAATGCGGTGCATTTAGCTCAAAGTAATTCATATACCACTGTGATGAGCCATCGTTCAGGTGAAACCGAAGATACGACTATTGCTGATTTAGCGGTTGCTTTGAATTGCGGCCAGATAAAAACCGGCTCAGCTTCGCGCTCCGACCGGATTGCAAAATATAATCAATTGCTTCGCATCGAAGAACAATTAGGAGAAGCTGCACGCTATCTGGGTAAAGAGTTTAAATACGTTAAAAAAAGATAGACAGCGATATTGGGACTTATAGATAAGGAAACAATATCTATGCTGCCGATTCACACAAGGCCAAAACAGCAAAGAAGTCTGCGAAAACGCAGACTTTAGATGATAAAAGTAAAAAAACCGAGTATATTTTGGTGGAATCATTTTTTTATTGGCAAAATCCTTTTAAATTCGCAAAAACTAAATGAAAAAACAATAATCTAATTCGACAATAATATGGATTCATTAAAAGAAAGATTTGCTGCCAAGGCTGGTCCTATGGCCGCCGAGGTAAAAACGCTAATCAAGGAAAAAGGCGATTTTAAATTAGGTGAAATCACCGTAGCCCAGGTATATCAAGGTATGAAGGGTATGGTAGGAATGGTTACTGAAACTTCAAAACTAGATCCTGAAGAAGGTATCCGTTTCAGAGGTTATACCATTGCTGAATTGCGCGAGAAACTTCCGAAAGCACCCGGAGGTACAGAGCCATTACCGGAAGGTATTTTTTCATTGATGCTTTTAGGAGAACTTCCTACACAAGAAGAAGTATTAAACCTTGGTAACAACTGGGTTCGCAGATCAAATGTTCCTAAACACGTATTTGATGTGTTGGATGAATTACCTGCTTCAGCACACCCGATGACCCAATTTATTATTGCTATTAATGCAATGCAGACTGAGTCGTTATTTGCAGCCGCCTATCATAAAGGCGTTAACAAAAAAGACTATTGGGATTATGTTTATGAAGATTCAATGAATCTGATTGCACGTTTACCACGCATTGCAGCATATATCTATCGCAGAAAATACAAAAACGGTGTACACATTGAACCTGATCCTAAATTAGACTGGGCAGCAAACCTTGCACACATGTTGGGTTATGAAGAGTTTGACATGAAGCGTTTAATGCGTTTGTATATGACTATTCACGCGGATCACGAAGGAGGGAATGTTTCTGCGCATACTACACACCTTGTTGGCTCTGCATTAGGCGATCCATATTTATCTTTTGCAGCAGGTATGGCAGGTCTTGCAGGACCATTACATGGTTTGGCAAATCAGGAAGTGTTGACTTGGATATTAGAATTGCGTCAGGAATTAGGCGGAGGTTTACCAACAGAAAAACAAATTGAAGCATACATAGAAAAAACGCTTGTCGATGGGAAAGTAGTTCCGGGATATGGTCACGCAGTATTGCGTAAAACAGATCCTCGCTTTACCGCTCAGCAGGATTTTTATAACCGTTATATTAAACCAAAAGGAAAAGATGAACTTTGCGAAATCGTGCAAATGGTTTACAAAGTAGCTCCTCCGATTCTTGAAAATACAGGCAAAATAAAAAATCCGTGGCCAAATGTTGATGCTCATTCAGGAGTATTGTTAATGCATTATGGAATGGTTGAACATGATTTCTATACCGTATTATTTGGGGTTTCCCGTTCATTAGGGGTGCTAGCTTCCTTAATTTGGGACAGAGCATTGCGTCACCCGCTTGAAAGACCAGGTTCTATGACTACAGAAGGCATCAAAAAGAAAATTGCTGCCGCAGAAGCAAAAGCTAAAGTTTAGTATCGCATAAAAAAGAAAGGCTCCGAAAATTACGGAGCCTTTCTTTTTTAAATAAATTTTGGCGAACAATTTATAAATGCTTTCTGTTCTGCGTTACTGTTGATGAAATAAAAAAAAGAAAAGAACGTTGTCTTCGGGATGGAATTTATTTCAAACCTCACATTAAACTTTTCATGATGTATTTTAAAAAGGTTGGTTTTTAGAATGAGTATTTATACGAACAGGAATAATTAGAAATAAATAAAATGAAAAGAATAATTTTTGCTGTTTTATTACCTTTCATATTCATAATTGCTTCGTGTACACAACTGTTGTATTTTGATTCTGCTCCTAAAACGAATACCGAAGCAGTTAAACGAATTTTACAAAAATCGCATGATTTAAAAGGTGTATATCGTTTAAAGATAAGTTATCTGGATTCTGTACCGGATGGATTTAAATCTGATAAATATAATAACTACTTCGGGCCTGCACTTAAGAATAATACCAACGACACTGTTCAGTATTTATCATCATTGCTTTTTGGAAGCCGGTATTTAGAAATTACAGAAAACAATGGTATTTGCCGTTTCTTGAATTTTGAGTGTTTAAACAAAAAAGTTTTTAATCAGTTTTTTTCGAATGGCAAAAGAATTATACATGATAAGGATGATTCCATTTCTGTTTCAGCATCTTTTAAGAATGATTCTATTAAACTGAGTATCCATAATTTCGCGGAGAAAATGAAACCCTCGAATGATACAACTTTAAGTTATAGAGCATGGTCAAGGGGGGAATTAATATGTTTCGTTAAGGGTGAAAAAAGTTCTTTCCCAGACTCCATTGACCTCAACGATAACACTAACAATTTTGCCTATTTAACAGCCATTCATGATCAACTTTATTTTGTTCAAAAGGATACTTCTGATGGAAAGGTCAGGTATAACATTTCAAATTTTATACTTGAGAAGAATGGTTTTATTATCAGGATTTTAAATAGGTTTGGAACAACGCAAAACGTATTGGATTCCCTCCATGTAAAACATGAAAATGACTTAATCCACTTTGATGAAACACAACTTGAATCCCTTTTCATTTCAGGTTTAGCAAGTAATGAAATAATTGCTAATCGAATAGATGGCTTTCCAATACTTTCCGAAGATTCGGGTATGGATTCATTAAAAATCAAGTATTTATTTGCTATCGGAGGCGGAATATTGCTGCTTATATTGTATTTATTTTTCCGTGCAAAAAAAACATAATTCCTGATGCGAAGGCAGATGAAATGACGATTTTAACAGGTGTTGTTTAGTAAAAAAAACGCAATGTCATGTCGAGGTTTGTCGAGACATCTTTTTAAAATGAAAAAGATTCCTCCGCTACGGTCGGAATGACCTACTTAGCAGAAATTTCGTCGTTAAGGCTGAGTTAGGGATTGCAGCGGAAATCCTTTTCATTTTTTGAAAAGATTGCAGTGAAAAGCCCGCCCCTTTCTTTTTCAAGAAAGGGGAACTCCCAAATAATCAGAATTTGTAGGTAATTTCATAATTTAAGAAGCCATCGCACATATTTCGACAAGCTCAATATGACTAGCGCGCTGTCTTCAGAGCTTGTCGAAGACCTTGGGAAGCATTTATTTTTGAACGGTCCAACTAATTGTCGTGTGCTTTGGAATAAAATTATTAGGGATATTTGTCGCACACCAATTTCTACTTCAATCGGATATATTTATGAAACTCCGGAACAATTTTTAACAGGTAAGTTATTCCCCCATAAACCCCAATAATTACGCATGAATTGAGCGTCATTGAAGCTATAGCATTATTAACTGTAGGTAAAAAATAACTGATCAGAAAAGTAACAGCAATTACCAGAAGTATTTTTAAACTTGAAATATTATAGGGCTGCATTTTGAATTTTTTTAGAATAATAAAATATTTCAACCCATTGTAAATTAAGGATGACAAGGCTGTAGCTAATGCTGCTCCTTCAATTCCATACGAAGGAATTAAAAGAATATTGAGAATAACAGCTAAAACAAATAATAGAAATAACAAATAGGTTCCGTAAATATATTTATCAGAAGTAAAAAGTATTGAAGTATTTACACCTGTGGCAATATTCAGAAACCCTCCAACACAGGCTATCACAGCAACTGTAGCGCCTTTGTGATAAGCCTCAGGCAATAAGCTCAACAAGTCCTGTATGTTTGTGATAATACCAACTAATAACAAACCACCACCTAACATCAAATATTTCACGGATTGATAATATATTTTCCGGATGCTCTCAATGTCTCTATTTGCCCATGCCTGCGCCACTTTAGTATGTGTAATACGTTCCAGAGATGTCAAAGGTATTTCTATAACCAAAGCTATATAGGCAGAAACGGCGAACACACCCACATAATCCAATGACAAATACTTACCAATCATGATGGTATCTAAATGTTTTAAACTTATGGAGGAAAAACTAGCAGCAGTCATTAATAAACCATATTTAATAATCTGGCCAACACCTACCGATTTAAAATAAGCAAAATTAATTTTCAAAGAAAGCTTATCTACTGAATGCAAATAAATAATCATTGAAATTGCCTGCATTAAATAAATCGCAACAAACAAACTCATAAACTGCGACAGGTCTATCCATTTGAAAAAATAAATAACAATGATAATAATGAAAAATATCCTTGTGAAAATTCCCTCAAAGAAACTAATGATGCGCGTTTTAAAAAGAGAAGCACAATATGCGTTCAAGGTCATGTTAAGCCCAATGATAATAGCAAAAGGCAAAAGCAAATCAAAAAACGTGGTGAATAAAAATGATTGTTCGGTGTATTGACCAATTATTACATTTTTAAATAAATAAACTAAAATTCCACAAAGAACTGTTCCCATAAGCGGAAATAGCAACATAAAGCCAAAATATCCGTAATGCTTTTTTTCTTCGTTTCGGAAATAAGGAAAAAATTTAGTAGTAACGCTGCTTACTCCTAAAGGCAATATGGTTGCTATCAGACTTGCTGCAGCAATTAAAATACGAGTCAATCCAAGCTCTTCGGGCTTTAATAAATTTGGCTGAATAAACAATAAACTCACAAAGCCAATTACCACACCTGCATAAGTGATAATAGCGTTTTGAATTCCCTGCTTTTTTATTGAGCTCAATTAATTTATTTTCTTTATGATGTGAAACGAAAGAATACTAAAATTATTTTATTTAAACATATTTGGACGTTCCCCTTTCTTGAAAAAAGAAAGGGGCGGGCTTTACGCTTCAATCTTTTCTGGAAAAGAAAAGTATTTCCGCGGAATTTATCCTGAGCTTGTCGAAGGGATCCCCAACGCTTACTTGCTTCCCCAAGGTCTTCGACAAGCTCTGACTGACGGCGCCCAAGTCATATTGAGCCTGTCGAAATATGTGCGATTGCAATTTAAATTATGAAATTAGGGAAATTTGTCGTGCACACCAATAATATTCATCCAAAATCTCCAAAAACACTTGATATTTCAGCAAAAGTACTTATTTTTGTTAGCTATTATAAACTCTTAGAAATGTTAGATTTAAACGGAAAATCAATTTTAATAACAGGTGGCAGTGGATCACTCGGAAAACATATTACAAAAAATATTTTAGCGCAATTTCCACAAATTTTGCGTTTGGTTATTTTTTCGCGTGACGAGCAGAAACAGTTTGAAATGGAACAGGAATTTCCAAAAAGCAAATATCCTGGTATTCGTTATTTTATAGGGGATGTGCGTGATTTCGACCGCCTAAAAAAAGCCTTTAAATATATTGATTATGTGATTCATGCGGCAGCCATGAAACATGTGCCTATTGCAGAATACAATCCAATGGAATGTGTTAAAACCAATGTGCTTGGTGCTGAAAATGTAATAAATGCAGCTCTTGAAACGGAGGTAAAGCATGTGGTTGCCCTTTCAACTGATAAAGCAGCGGCTCCTATTAATTTATACGGGGCTACTAAGTTATGTTCTGATAAATTATTTGTTGCTGCCAATAATATAAAAGGGAAACAGGCTATTAAATTTTCGGTGGTGCGTTACGGAAACGTAATGGGGTCAAATGGTTCGGTTATTCCATTTTTTATGAAAAAGAGAAAAGAGGGGGTTTTGCCAATCACCGATCCCAATATGACACGATTTAACATTTCCCTTCAGGAAGGGGTAGATCTGGTTTTACATGCACTGGAAACAGCCTGGGGTGGTGAAATATTTGTCCCTAAAATCCCTTCTTACAAAATTACCGATGTAGCCACTGCCATTGCTCCTGAATGTAAACAAACAATTATCGGAATTCGTCCGGGTGAAAAGGTGCATGAAGAAATGATTACTTCATCCGACTCATTCAATACATACGATTTAGGAAAGTATTATGCCATACTTCCTCAAAATCCTTGTTTTAATTTACAAGATTATATCAAATATTTTAATGCTGAGATAGTAAGTCAGGGATTTCAATATAATTCGGGCGAAAATAAAGAATGGATCAATGTTGAGGAAATACGGGCCTTGATAAAGATGCACGTCGATCCGGCGTTTATTGTTTAAATAATTGAAATTATAAACTCACCCATAACAAAACAGGTCTGTTCAGTTAAATTATGATTAGGTTAAGCATATCAATAAAACTACGTCATTGCGAGGGCGTTTTTACGACCGAGGCAATCTCACTCATTAGAAATGAGATTGCTTCGAGCAAAAGGCTCTCGCAATGACGTTCCGATTAGGCATCCTATTTTAACTGAACAGCCCTGCATTACAACATCACAAAATGAAAAATGCAACTATAATTATATTTATTTTGTTGACATCTTTGATTACCTATGGGCAGGACATTACCGGACAATGGAATGGAATTTTAAAAGTTCAGGGAACGCAATTAAGAGTTGTTTTTAATATTGTTAAAACCGACAAGGGATACAGTTCCACAATGGATAGCCCTGATCAGGGAGCAAAAGGAATTCCTGTGACGTCCACAAATTTTGAAAATTCAGTTCTTAAACTTGAAGTTTCTTCTGCAAAAATAGAATACACCGGCGAATTAAAGGAAAACAACTTTGTTGGAGACTTTAAGCAAGGCGGACAATCGTTTTCGATGACTTTGTCAAGAGAAAAAGTTGAAAAAGAAAAGTTAATACGCCCCCAAGAGCCCACTAAACCTTACCCCTACTATACTGAAGAAATCCGCTTTGAAAATGAAAAAGATAAAATTTCATTAGCAGGAACATTGACTTTGCCCACAAAAGAAGGCATTTATCCGGTTGTTGTTTTAATTACCGGAAGTGGCCCGCAAAACCGGGACGAAGAATTATTGGGTCATAAGCCATTCCTTGTAATAGCAGACTATTTAACAAAAAATGGAATTGGTGTATTACGATTTGACGACAGAGGAATAGGTGAATCAAAAGGCGATTTTAAAACGGCTACTACTTTAGATTTTTCTTCTGATGTTGAATCCGCTGTAAAATATTTACAAACCAGGAAAGAAATCAATAAAAAGAAAATAGGATTAATCGGACATAGTGAAGGCGGGATAATAGCGCCTATGATTGCCGCAAAATCCAAAGACATAAGCTTTATTGTTTTATTAGCCGGAACAGGAATACCCGGAAGTGAATTATTATTATTACAAAAAGAATTAATTGAACGTGTATCAGGAATACCAGAAAATAAAATACAAAATGGGCTATTGACTAACAAAGGGGCTTTTGATATTGTAATAAAAGCAAATGATCAGGAAAAATTAAAAACTGATTTAACAAATTATTCTAAACAAAGATTACAAGAATCGCCCGAAACTAAACCAAAAGAAATGAGTGAGGACGACTTTGTAAGCGTAGTGGTAAATCAATTAACAAGTCCCTGGATGCAGTTTTTTATAAAATACGATCCATCAATTATTTTGAAAGATGTGAAATGCCCTGTGTTGGCTTTAGATGGCGACAAAGATTTACAAGTATCATCTAAGGTAAACCTGGAAGCAATAAAAAAAGGTTTGGAAAAAGGAGGGAATAAAAATGTTACCATTAAAGAATTGCCAAACTTAAATCATTTATTTCAGGAGTGTAAAACCGGAACGCCGGACGAATACGCCAAGATCGAACAAACATTTTCACCAACAGCATTGTCCGAAATTTCAAACTGGATAGTTCTGCAAACAAAATAAACCACTGCACTGAAAGTGCAGAGGTTTAAATAAAAAAAAGAATGAAATTCTTTTAGCAAATGATAATACAGCACGTCATTGCGAAGGAGGCACGAAGAAGCAATCCCATACCAATAATGAGATTGCTTCGTTCCTCGCAATGACGACAACAATTAAAATTTTATAGAAAATGAAATTCTTGTACTGAAAGTGCATAGTTTTAAACTAACGAACTGAAATAATAAACTTAATAAAAAACGAGTACTATTAGCAAAAGATAATATCATGAAAAATCCTTACAATATTTTAGAAATTGCCAATGTTCATGCGGGTAATGAAAATTACATGAATGCTTTATTAGAAGAGTTTTCTGAATTCAAAGGTAATTTTGGAATAAAATTTCAGCCATTCAAATACGATTGCCTTGCCTTGCCTGACTTTTCGTGGTATGATGTTTACAAAGAGTTGTATTTTTCACCAGGCCAATGGAAAAAAATTATCACTAAAGCAGCCGCTACAAAGGAAATATGGATTGATAGTATTGATGAATATACTTTTCAAATTGTTTCTGAAAATTTAAACCTGATAAAAGGGTTTAAATTTCAGGCTTCAGGATTGAATAATAAAAAACTCATACAACTTTTCTCAACACTCGATCTGAGCGATAAAATTATAATATTAAATATTTCGGGAATATCTTTTGATGCCATTACTAAAGTAGTTGAGGAATTCCGGCTTTTATTAAAACCAAAGGAAATCGTTTTGCAGATAGGTTTTCAGAGTTACCCTACACTAATGGAAGATAGTGGCTTATCGAAAATTAAAACATTACAGGAACGGTATACTAATTCGTTGAGTTTTGCTGACCATATTACTCCCGAAAGCGAAGACTCCTATTTAATGCCTGTTATTGCCTCTTTATTGGGTGTGACTTATATTGAGAAACACATCCGATTATCAGGAGAAAAACCAAAATATGATTTCTACAGCAGTATGGAAATCACTCAGTATCGAAAATATTTACAAGTATTAAACGATTACTCAAGTGCCTTAAAATCACCATTTATAAATAAAAAAGAAGAAAATTATTTAACTACATCTATTCAAATACCTGTATTAGCAAAAAATATTAAAGCGGGAAAAATCCCTTCGCTTATTGGCGATTTTGAATTTAAACGTAGCGCACAAGTAGGAATCAGGGCTAATGAGATTGAAAATTATACCAATTCTTTTCATATTTTATCAAAAGATAAAAAAGAATTTGAAACATTAAGGATGGATGATTTCAAAAAAGCGAATATCGCCAGCATCATCGCCTGCCGTTTAAAATCATCGCGTTTACCGAAAAAAGCTATTCTTAAAATTGGCGATCTTTCATCCGTTGAAGTATGCATTAAAAATGCATTGTCATTTAAAAATGTTAATCAAACTATTTTGGCTACATCAACAGTAGATGAAGATGCCGAACTTGAAAATTATACCTATAGCAATAATGTTATTTTTCATAAAGGTCACCCTTTGGATGTTATGCAGCGCTATATTGATGTTATTGATAAATACAAAATAGATGTGTTTATTCGTATAACCGCCGATTGCCCTTATGTCAGCAATGAAATAGCTGAAATAATGCTAAAATCACATTTTGAAACCGGTGCTGATTATTCAAGACCTATTGAAGCTTCTATTGGAACCGGACTTGAAATTATTAACACAGAAGCGATGAAAAGAGTGAAGACATTCTTCCCTTCAGCGGATTATTCGGAGTATATGAATTTGTATTTTACAAACAATCCTGAACATTTTAAAATCAATAAAGTTAAACTACCGGATGAATTAATAAGAAATTACCGCCTTACCTTAGATTATGATGAAGACTTAATTTTATTTAATAAAATACAAGCGCATTTGGATGAAAATAAATTGGAGAGCACATTAAAAAATATCTATGCCTTCCTGGATGCAAATATTGATATATCAGAAATAAATAAGGGACTTGAGGTAAAATATCTAACAGATAAAACATTGATAGATACTTTAAACAGAGTTACAACTATTAAAAAAGAGTATAGTTAGTTTGAGCAATATGGTTCATATACGCGTTGACGGAAGTCCGGAAATAGGCTTAGGCCATCTGGTGCGCTGTATAGCCTTGTCATACATGCTAAAAAACGAGTTTGATATCACTTTTATTTGTAGGGAGATACCTGCAAAAATAAAAAGTGAATTAGACGAAAACAAATTTGCCCTTTTGGAAATTGAGGATTCCGTTTTTTTTGATTTAATAAAACCAAAAGATATTGTGGTTTTGGACGGCTACCATTTTGATACCAATTACCAGAAAAAAATTAAAGCCAAGGGAGCAAAACTTGTTTGTATTGATGATTTGCATGATAAAGTTTTTTTTGCTGATTTAATTATTAACCATGCTCCAAATATAAAAGCCAGCGATTATAGAGCACAACCTTATACTAAATATGCCTTAGGGATTGAATATGCACTTTTAAGGCCAGCTTTTTTAGAGCAAGCAAAAAAGGAAAGAAAAATAGAAAAAATTGAAACTGTATTGATCTGCTTTGGAGGAGCTGATTTTAAAAACCTTACAGAAAGCACACTTAACATTGTTTTAAAATTTGAGGAGTTCAAGAAAATAATTGTAATTACAGGTTCGGCATATAATTATCTGGGCGGACTGAATGAACTTATTCAAAAGGATAAAAGAGTTGTTCATTACCATTCTATCGGGGAACAACAAATGTTGACTATAATGCAGGGTACAGATTTAGCGATAGTGCCGGCCAGTGGAATACTTTTTGAAGCCCTGGCTGCAGGATGCAGAGTTATTTTTGGATATTATGTTAAAAATCAAAAACACTTTTCTGATTATTTAAAACATATTTCTTCAGATGAAATTTGTATCGATGATATGAATATGGATTTATCCAAATTACAAAAAGCTATCAGAAGCAAATTTATTATAGATTATTTTTCCGATATTAGACATTCTATCGGGCAATCAAAAAACAATAACTTAAATGTATTTAAGCAATTAATAAGTGAAGGAAATGAATAATCAGGAGAAATTAGTGTTGGCTTTTGTTGAAGCTCTGGGGGTGGATTCATCTGTTGTAATAAATGATTTAAAATATCAGGGCATAGTGGAATGGGACTCCATTTCTCATATGGTATTAATTTCTCAATTAGAGGAAGCATTTGACGTTTCCATTGATACTGATGATGTGATAGATTTAAGTTCGGTAGCTAAAGCAAAAGAAATATTGGGCAAACATAATATTGTTTTTTAATCATGTTGAAAGGTAAAATAACTCTAATTACAGGTGCATCTAAAGGCATTGGCTTAGCTATAGCTGAACTTTTTGCAAAACAAGGTTCAGATTTATTGTTGTTTTCAAGGAATATTGTTGACCTGAAAAAAATAAAAGAAAAATTAGAACTCAGCTATCCAATAAAAGTTGCAATTTTTCAGGTTGACATTCGTAATGTATCGTCCATTAAACAAGCATTCGAAACTATTTACGCAGATAAATTATTTTTTGATATTCTGGTTAATAATGCAGGAGTTATGATTGACTCCACCCTGCAGATGATGAAAGAGGAAGCTCTTTTGTCGACCTATGAAACCAATGTATATGGTACAATTCATTGTTCACAATTAAGCCTGAAATCTTTTTTAAGAAAAAAAGGCGGATCAATAATAAATTTAAGTTCAATTATTGGTGCAAAGGGCAGTTCGGGACAATCCATCTATGGTTCCAGTAAGGCCGCAATCATTGGTTTTACAAAATCTTTAAGCAAAGAACTTGCTCCTTTGAATATTCGCGTGAATGCTTTGACTCCCGGCTTTATAAATACTGATATGACTAAAGGCAGAGATGAAAAGTTTTATGAAAAAAATCTTTCTTCTATTGGCATGAGGCGTTTGGGTAAACCCGAGGATGTTGCTAAAGCAACATTATTTTTAGCATCCGATATGTCTGATTATATCACAGGACAAATAATTGGTATAGATGGAGGAATGATACTATAATGGGATTGTATAATTATGTAGAGAAAAACATTTTTTTGCGTTTTGTTGATGAAACAAATCCTTCATTAGAATATAAATTGAATGAATTGGATTTGTGTTCGATTGATGAATCCTCCAAGAAAATAGTGTTTTTATATCTAGATAATTCTCTTCGATCGGTTTCCGATTTTTTTTCAGTGTTAAGAAGTTCTCATGTGTTGGTCCTGCTTAGTCTGGATTTAGCGCCTAATTTTAAAACTGAATTAGAGCAACTGTATAAACCATCAATAATTTTTGACTCCAAACGAACCACTATAGATGGCTATCGTCCCGGGAAGCATTTTTTTGAAAATAAAAATGAAACATCTTTCGATATTCATCCTGAAATCAAATTATTGTTAAGCACATCCGGAACAACCGGGTCTCCAAAGTTTGTAAAACTTTCTGATTCAAATTTGTTAAACAATGCACAATCTATTGCATCCTATCTTCCCATCACTTCAACTGATGTGACGCCTTTGAACCTTCCTTTATTTTACTCTTACGGGCTATCAGTTCTCACGAGTAATGCTTTGAAAGGCGGTAAAATTGTTTGTGGGAATTCAGATGTATTAAGCAGATCTTTTTGGAATAACATGGCAATGCATGGCTATACAAGCATTGCCGGAGTTCCGTTTGTTTATGAAATGCTTGACAGAATTGGATTTACAAAAAAAAAATACCCTAGTTTACGATATTTAACTCAGGCAGGAGGGAAACTTCAAAATAATTTAGTTCAGAAATATGCTGATTTCGCAGAAAAGGAAAAATTATTGTTTTATTTAATGTATGGGCAAACAGAGGCTACAGCAAGGATATCATATCTGCCACCTGAAAAATTAAGAAAAAAAATTGGTTGTATAGGTATTCCAATTCCTAATGGACGAATGTTTATTAATAAAGAAAATAGTGAGTTGTGCTATGAAGGTCCAAATGTGTTTGGTGGATATGTGAGCAGCCCCGGAGATTTAAAAACATTTTCACCTCCAAAACACCTAAATACAGGAGATTTGGCAAAACAAGATGAAGATGGTTTTTTCTATATCACAGGGAGGTTAAAAAGATTTGTCAAGCTTTTTGGGAACAGAGTTAATTTGGATGAGGTAGAATCTATTGTTGCAAAGAACTTTGACATACATGTTAAAACCATTGGAATTGAAGACAAACAGTTATTAGTTGTCTCAGATAAATTTATTGGAAAAGAAAATGAAATTAAAGATTTTCTGGTTAAAGAACTTAAATTTCACCCATCAATAGTGAGGCTCAGAGAGATTAATGAAATCCCATTAACTTCGAATGGGAAAGTGGATTATAAAGCGATAAATGAAGTGTATGGAGGTTAACGAATTAATAAATATACCACAGTATTCTTTGAATAAAGAAGAAAAAGCTAAGGCAATGTTTCCTTTGATGAAAGCCTTGTTTTTATTTCAAAAGGAACATTCGAATGATTATTGCAATATAATAAAAGCGTTAAATGGAAAAAAAAATGATGAAATAAAAACAATTAGTGACTTTCCGTTTTTACCTGTTTCAGCTTTTAAAAAGCATGTTTTAAAAAGTATTAAAGACGAGGATGTTTTCAAAGTACTTACATCGAGTGGCACATCAGGTCAAGAGGTCAGCAAAATATATTTAGATAGAGAAACTGCCCAATTACAAACACTATCTCTGTCAAAAATAATCGGTCATGTAATTGGAAACAAGCGATTACCAATGATGATAATCGATTCGAAAGCTGTGTTTGCAAACAAACAATCATTTTCAGCGCGTGGAGCGGGTATTTTGGGCCTATCTGTTTTTGGCAAAGATCATACCTATATTCTGGATGATAACTTTGAATTTTCGGAACAAGTCTTTCTACAGTTTATAGAGAAGTATGAAGGACAACCCATATTGATTTTTGGATTTACTTTTATGGTCTGGCTATATTTATATCAGGCAAAAACCAATGTAAAAATAGATTTGAGTAAGGCCGTTCTGATTCACAGTGGCGGGTGGAAAAAGTTGACTGACATGGCCGTGGATAACAATGTTTTCCGTAAATCACTGTTAGAAAAATTTGGGCTGAAAAATAGTTACAATTTTTATGGAATGATTGAACAGGTAGGTTCTGTTTTTTTAGAAAATTCACAAGGGTATTTGCAATGCCCTAATTTTGCTGATGTTATCATTCGGAATCCAATTGATTTTTCGGAACAGGAGCATGGAAAAGAAGGGCTGATCCAGATTGTTAGTATTCTACCAAAAAGCTATCCCGGCTTTTCACTATTAACAGAGGACATTGGTGTTGTAATGGGGGAAGATGATGCTGAAAACGGTTGGAAAGGAAAATATTTCAAAATTATTGGAAGAGCAAAAAAGGCTGAGTTAAGAGGTTGCAGCGATACATTTAAACAAAAATAAGAAATGAAAGTATCATTAATTTCTCCATATCAAACAGAATCAGAAGTTCAGGAATTACCAATATTTCAGGAAGGAAACAAGTTCTTTTTAAAACCATTTGATTTAAAAATACTTTCTTTTCTTGATGCCCTTTCAAAATCCATTTTATCAAATAGAGAAATAAACAAATTACCGGAAATAGCTGCATTAGGATTTTGGCTAAGAAAGTCTAATTTGTTAAAAATGAAAGAGGAGAACAAACATCTATTTGAAAATAAATTATACAAAATCAGTCCCAGAGGTACTGTGTTTCATGTATGCCCAGCAAATGTGGATACAATGTTTTTATACAGTTTAGCCGTTTCACTTTTAGTAGGGAATAAAAACATATTGCGCGTTTCAAAAAGAATGAATGCACCTCACCTTTCCTCTTTGTTTCAATTGTTAAACGAAAGCATTGAGGAAAATCCAGAATATAAATCATATATCAATATTGTGTCGTATGAACATGACGATGAAATAAGTAATTTTATTTCGACAAAGGCAGCAGCAAGAGTGATATGGGGGGGCGATCGAACAATAGAAACGTTCAAACAATTTAAGACGTCGCCCCGGACAAAAGATATCGTATTCTCAGACCGAATATCAATATTGTGCATTGGTAGCAAAGCATACAATGGTTTGAATCCAGAAGAAGAAAAGAGTTTTGCAAAGAAATTTTACAATGATGCTTACACTTTTGATCAAAAAGGTTGTTCCTCTCCGCAATCAATTTTTATTATAGGAGACGATCAGGCAAATAAAATATGCATAGAAAAAATCAATGCAAACCTTTCGGATTATGCGGCAAACAATTACAAAACGGATGCCGCCTCATTAGCTTCATTAAAGTTAAATTATATCGTGGATGAAGCAATGCAGGGGGAAAAGTTTACTACTGTTGGTAATAATTTAGCTACGTTCTTAATAAAAGACAATCAGAAAACAATCCTAGATCATACATGCGGTGGTGGCATTTTTTATTTGTATTCCTACAAAAATTGTATGCAATTGGAGGATATTATCACACCAAAATTGCAAACAATTGCCTATTTTGGATTAACTGAAAAAGACAAAGAGGATTTGCTTGGACTTAGCAATGGTATTGGAATTGATAGAATTGTTCCTCTAGGTTCTGCTTTAGCATTTTATTATATTTGGGACGGGTATAATTTATTTGACGAATTAAGTAAAAAAGTATATGTTGAATGATCAGAAATCAGATAGTTTAGTGTTTAAGAACTTTATAGATCTTGATGAACATGAGTCGCAAAGGATTTTAGACATCCGGAATGATGAGGATGTTCGTAAATGGATGAACAATGATTCTATTATTTCATTAGAAAACCACATCAACTATATTGAAAAACTTAAAATTGATAAATCCAAATGTTATGTGGTAATGCTAAAAGATAATGATATTATTGGAAGCATTTACTTAGTTGATATCGTACCAAATGAATCCGCAGTATTTGGTTTTTACACAAACCCAAAATATTTTAAAACTAATTTTGGAATTCAGGTATTTTACTTTGGATTATCGTATTTTATTAAGCAATTCTCTTTAAAGAAAATTACCGGTTCTTATTTTAAAGATAATCATGCAGCAGCTTTATTAAATCTCTCACTGGGATATAAAATATCTGGTTATTCTGTAATGAATAATCGGGAGTCTGTTGAAATAGAACTTATAACTTCAGATTGGGAATTTGGTCTCAGTCTAAAAGAAATTTTTAACAGAATAATTTTATTTAAAAAAAGGAGTTTGTAAAATTTGATCAGTCTATTATTTGAAGATATGATATCTAACCGATGATGCCTGACGGCTTCTTATAACCATCTTTTTTTAATAATTGATGGATAATAATTAATCGAAGCATTGCATAATATCGAAGTAAATATAGGGATGTAATGAATTAAGGTGAGAACCTTTTAAATTGAAATTATTACATTTGTTGTGAAAATAGCATAGCTTAAAATAATTTGAAAAACAAAGACAAAAAATGAAAGAAACAATAAAAACTAATTTTTTTGAAATAGGAGCTGAAAAGCCTTGTTATGTGATTGCGGAAATAGGCAGTAATCATAATGGAAATTATGATATGGCTTGTGAGTTAATTGAAAAGGCAAAGGATTCAGGTGTAAATGCTGTAAAGTTCCAAACATTTAGAGCAAAAGAACATTATTCCACAAAAACTCCAAGAATCGATCTATATAACGAAGACATTTATACCTTGATTGAAAGGCTGGAAATTGACAGAAGCTGGCATCCGAAATTAGCTGCTGTATGTAAAAAATTAAAAATAGATTTTTTAGATTCTCCATGCGACAAAGAAGCTGTAGATATCGCCGTTTCGGTAGGAATGCCAATTATTAAGATTTCTTCTTTTGACATGGTGGATATCCGTTTAGTGGAAAAAATTGCAAAAACCGGAAAAGCGGTAATGTTTTCTTCAGGAATGTCGACAACTTCAGAAATTGAAACGGCAATAAATGTCTGTAGAAATAATGGGAATAATAATATCATTGTTTTACAATGTACATCCATATATCCCGCTCCTGCCCGACTTTCTAATTTAAAAACAATGAGTACAATAGGCAATATGTTCGGAGTAATAACAGGTTATTCCGATCATACATTAGGCGATCATATCCCTTGTGCCGCAGTCGCAATGGGTGCCAGAGTAATTGAAAAACATTACACGCTCAGCCGTCAACTACCCGGCCCCGACCATATTTTTGCCATTGAACCCAACGAATTGAAAGAAATGGTAAACAAAATAAGAGATATTGAAAGTGCGTTTGGTGACGGAATTAAAAACGGACCACGAGCTGAAGAGGAAGAATCCTACAGGATAGGCAGAAGGAGCATTATTGCTCGAAACGATATAAAAACAGGACAAATAATAAATGAAAGCGACATCATTATTAAAAGACCGAATTATGGGATGTCCCCCTCCTTTGTTGAAATTGTAATTGGAAGAATCGCAAAAACAGATATATTAAAAGATTCACCGATAACCTGGGGAAATCTCTAAAATTAAATAATAGCTATATGATTGAAAGAAAACATCACAACTCTTTTCTTGTAGAAAGAAAAAAATTTGCAGAAAGTATTGGTAAAACTGACTTATACGAAACTATTGACTCATTTCCGCTTTTTTGTGGAATAAAAACGCTTGCAAGAGTTTTAAGCATTGTCGAAATAATTAAATCCTCATTAGATGTTCCCGGCCATATTGTAGAATTCGGCAGCTGGAAAGGCTCTAACCTTATGCTAATGGCTAAAACACTTATGATTCACGACCCCCTCTCAAATAAAAAAGTTTTAGGATTTGAAGGGTTTTTTGGGTTAGATAATTTTAATGATAAGGACAATGACGCCAAAAAATTTAAAGGTAAATATGTGGGCGACTATGAAATGCTGATGAGCCTGATAAAGCTATTTGAATTAGAAGAAAAAATGTCGATCGTTAAAGGGAATATATTAGAAACACTTCCTGATTTTTTATTGAAAAATCAGAGTTGTTCTTTTTCCGTTGTATATATTGATACTGATTTATATGAAACAACAAGTTTAATCTTGAATCTAACCCATGAACGGCTTTCCAAAGGTGGTTTTATTGTTCTTGATGAATGGAACTTCGAGGAATGGCCCGGTGAATCAGTAGCTGTTCGTGAATTTTTAGAGAAACATTATGACAGATATGAAATGATTCATAATAGAAACTCCGAACAGCCGAGTTTGATTTTAAAGAAAATATAAATTTGGTTAGCGCTTTTTATTTTTATAATTCTAATTTTTATTAAAATGAATATATTAATATCAGGTGTAGGTGGCTCAATGTTCCCTTACCTGCACGAAAAACTTAAAAACAGCAACAACTTATTTTATGTTGATTCCGATGCCTCTATAAGAGAATTATATCCTGATTACAATTTCTACCACGCCCCTTTAGTCACAGCCGCTTCTTATCCTGAATTTATAAAAAATATAATTCGAAAGAACTCAGTTGATTTATATATTCCGGGTATAGATGAGGAAATAGAAGTTGCGCATAAAATTAAAATGGAAATGCCTTCCTTTAAGCTTTTATCACCTGATTTATCATTCTGCAAAATAGCAATGAGAAAAGATTTATTGATGAAGGAATTGGATAAATACCAAATTTCATCTATTCAAACCTGGACAGGCGACAGCTTTAAGTGGGCAGATGGCAAAGAATATTTTATAAAACCTATATCTGGCAGGGGAAGCAGGGGTATCAGAAAAATTACTTCCGCAAAGGAATTGGAAGCTTATTACCTGCTTGAAAAATATACTCCTAAAGAAATTTTAGTACAGGAATGTATAAAAGGACAGGAATATACTGTTGGTGCATTGATAAATAATATAGGTGATATCATATACATCAGCAGCAGAAAAATTATTAGTAAAAGAGGTATCACAATTAAAGCTGTTACAGAGAACAATTCTTTAATAGAAGATACTGTTTTGAAAATAAACAAATATCTTAAGCCAAATGGACCAATAAACGTCCAGCTCTACATTTCAGAAGAGGGGGAAGTTAAAATATTTGAAATAAATCCTCGTTTTTCAACAACCACAATAATGAGTTATGAGGCAGGAATAGATGAGATAGCTTTGTGGTTAAAATATTATGATAAAAAATATGATGGCGAAATATTAAGACCCCGTGAAAAACTTGTTATTCACAGGAGATGGGAAAATATATTTTATGATCAAAAATAAAAAAAACATTTTACTCATTGGTGGATCCGGCTATCTTGGCTCTCATCTCAGAGGGGCACTGTCTCCTGACTTCCAACTATTTTACACTTCCAGAACAAAAAATGATAATAACATTAATTTGGATCTTTTAAATAAAGAAACCTATAAAAATATTATCTCACAAACTTCTTACGATTATATTATTTTTTTAGCATCAACACTGAAAGGCCTGGGAACAACAGAGCTTACAGAAGAATATTTAAGCCTGGATACGATTGGATTTTCTGGTTTCCTCCAATTTATTTCTGAAAATAAAATTAATACCCGACTAATTTATATTTCATCCATGACGGTATATGGAATAGATAACACTGTTCCGGTTAATGAAAATGGCATACTGGAACCCATGAGTACATATGGTTTGAGCAAATTTCTGGCAGAAAATATTTTTAGTTTCTATTGCAAGTCGAATCAAACAAAGGGAGTAATTTTGAGAATTCCTGGAATTTACGGAGGCAATAGAACATCCGGTTATATATATAATACAGCTATTAAATGCAGAAAACAGCAATCAATAGAAATCAATACATCTTCATTAGGATACTGGGAAGCAATTAATATTGATGACCTATGCAATTGGATAAAAGAATTTATTGAAAATTATGATTGGAATACTAATATTGATACATTTAATATAGGCTATGGTACCAAGATTGATTTTATTGAATGTGCCCGAATCATTAAAGAAATGTCAGGTTCAAAATCTGATATAATCATCAATGAAAATATAGGTTATAAAGATTTTTATTTGGATAATACCAAAATAAAAAAATATGTAAAAGTGAAAAATAATTATTTACAATCATTGGAACAATACATAAAAAATATAGGGCAATGAATTTTGTAATAGGAGACATACATGGAGAACTCGCAAAATTAAAATTGCTTTTAAAAAACATATTCGCTATTGATGATTCAGCTAAACTTATTTTTATTGGAGATTATATTGATAAAGGAACTGACGCCTATTCGACATTAAAATATTTGTCCAAATTGTCCCATGAAAGAGAATGTGTTTTTTTAAGGGGTAACCACGAATATAACTGGGAATTACTTAAAGATAAAAATGATAAATACGCCGAATTCATCTTAAAATTTGGAGGACAAAATACCATTAGTTCAATTAATGAAAAACTATCTGTTTTAGAAACAAAAGAACTATTATTTACTGAGTTCAAATCTTTTTTTGATTCCCTGAATAATTATTATGTGATTAATAATTACGTTATAACACATAGCGGAATTCCGCCGGAATTATTTTCGGTAAAGATTGAGAATATTGAAGCTCACCAGTTATTATTTAACAGGTATAATTTTATCAGTTCAGAGAAGTTATATTTTGGCAAAAAAATAATTTTTGGACATACCGGCTTTTACTCACCATATTATGATGGATACAAAATTGGAATTGATACATCAGCATATTTTCTAGACTCACAGCCACTTACGGCTTTTTGTGTGGATCAGGATTTTTTCATAGATTCAAAAAATAACAGAACGGAATTATTAAGTATAAATCAATCCTGTTGTCCGGCAATACCCAGAGTAAAGTCCTGAAGACAGCTATAAATAAAAGAAAGAAAAATGCTGGAATTATTAAAAAATAAAAGAATCATGATTGTTGTTGCACATCCTGATGATGAAATATTAGGACTTGGCGCTACGATGAATAAACTTATAAGTGAACAAGGTGTAACTACTCATGTTGTTATTTTAGGGGAAGGTATTACATCCCGCTCCGATCAACGAAATTCGGAGGAATGGGAAAAAGAATTAGCTACCCACAAAAAAAATATTCATTCAGCAAAAGACGCTATTGGTTACCATAATGTGAGTGTTCACGACTTCCCGGACAATAGATTTGATGATGTTAATCTCCTGGATATTATTAAAGTAATTGAAAAGGAAAAGTTAGAATTCGCACCGGATGTGATTTTCACTCACCATGGAGGCGATTTGAATATTGACCACCAAAAAACATTTGAAGCTGTAGTAACTGCCATCCGGCCGATGGAAAACGAAAAAGTTTCGACATTAATTACATTTGAAACTCCTTCAGGTACCGAATGGCGCGCATCAACCGATCCTAGGCATTTTATTCCCAATATTTTCATTGAAGTATCAGAACAAAATATTGATGCTAAAATAAAAGCAATGGAATCGTATGAATTCGAAAAAAGAAAATATCCTCATCCGCGTTCTCCTGAGGCATTAAAGATACAAGCACAGCGATGGGGAATTACTGTTGGGAAATCGTTTGCAGAAGCTTTTGCTCTGGTAAGAAATATATGCTAAGCCCCTCCCTGCCTCCCCCAAGGGGAGGAGAATCAACGCACAAGTCAAGTTTCATTTTTTAGAAGGGAAAAAGTCCCTCCCCTTTGGGGAGGTCAGGAGGAGCTTTTCACAATGCCTTTCTTTCAAAAGCATCGATATATGATTTATAACTTGCATTGTAAATATTCACTTTCTCTTTTTCAGCATAACTTTTTATTTCATGGTATCCTTTAAAAGACAAATAAAATTTTCGAAAAACATCATGAATGTGATATTGACTTCCTTTATTTGAAAGTCTTACTACAGGCTCATTTTGAACAGTAAAAAAATGAGTGTCAGTCATTTTGAAATTATTGTTTTCATCAACCAAAAATTGTTCATGCCATGAATGATCTGCCCCTGTTAAATAAATATTTTTATACCCCATATTAATTGCCTCCATTATACCCGGAATAAGCACATTGTGTGGGCGTGGCATACCTAAATTCATTTTGAATAACCAGTGGTTTAATGATTTTATTCCTTCAACAGGAGTAGGATTATAGTAACAAACCTGAACGTGTTTGTTATCTTTAATTATCATTTTCCAGAACGTGCTTTTTTTTGCAAAAAAGGGTAAGAACAAAATACAGTCCCAATTTGTTTTGTTTGCAATATTATTAAACAACAATGTTCTTTCCCTTTCATAATGGTCGTTTATTGCCTTTTCTACAAGAAAAGACTCCGCCTGCATAACGTAATATTTTGGTTTTAGTTGTTCGTATTGACTAGTGTTTGCAAACTGATTGACACACATTAAATCATTACTTAGTAATTTATCTAAATCTTTTTCCAATGTTTTATTTAATGAAGGCCCGTTCCCTAAAAGGATACAGGCCTTTTGATTATTTACTACTTTAGGTGGTTTAAGAAAAAAAGAAGATGAAAGCGCAATTTTCAACAAGCTAAACATTGAAAGAGCTGAATTGGTAATGAATTGCTGTAAGGCTGCAAATAATGACATATTATATTTTTTTGCTTTGAAATTTATTGTTAATTAAACAAATGTGATGTTAACCTTGCTTTGATGTATGTCATTCCGCCAGTAGTTGAGATATCTTTTTCGCTAAAAAGATGTCACTTCAAACCTCGGAATGACATTGCGTCTCCAAAATATAACCCAACACTAAATTGAAATAAGTAATGATAATCCAATGTCGTTTTTTAAGAAGCCAGCGCACATATTTCGACAAGCTCAATATGACCATAGCCCTTTCTGGCTGAGCTTGTCGAAGACTCTGAGCAGACAACATACATTAGAAAACAATCTTAATTAAACGACATTGACTTAAAATTTTATTACACAACACTTTAATACCAAAGCCTTGCATTTACTTTTGACATATATAACATCCCCTCTTTAGAAATGGGAGTCCGTTCCACTTTATTAATCCTATCAATAAGTGATTTAAGGTTTACAAAATAACTCACCATCTTAAACCTGGATTTAACTACAAAATATAAACTCCAAAACAATAAATGAGAAAAAAAGAAGATGGTTGGTAAATATATATAAGCAAGTAAAGTTTTATTTTGAAATTGTCTGCCAAATTTTACCGTATTACTTTCTCTTCCTGCAGGATTAACTTTATGTAATATTTCTAAATCTTTCGTAAACAAAATAGACATATTATTATTTATGGTTCTATAGGATAGCTCGTATTCTTCCATGCCATAAAAAAAGTCGGTAGGATAAAACCCTACTGTTTCAAATAAGTTTTTTTTAATTATACAAGCACCTCCCCAAAAAATATAGTTTAGAAATTCCTGTTTATCTTTTAAAGAATTCCTCTTGACCGGATTTGTGTATGAGCCATCTAATAATTTAACAGCAATACCGATGATTGCAAGATTATCATTCTTGTAAAATTCAAATTTCTGTGCAATTAGTTCTATTGCGTTCAAGGTAAGTACCTCAGCATCATCATCTAAAAAGAAAAGATAATCACCCGTCGCGGCCTTATAAGCCATATTTCTTCCACCGGAAACACCATAATTTATTTCAGAATGGATGTAATTGACTTTTGGAACAATGGGTCTAACTTCCTCGTTGATGAATTTTTCTATTTCATTATATGGCTCAGTCGAACCATTATTCAATATGACAATTTCTTTTTCCCAATTCGCATAATTAGTTAATTTTAAAACGCTTTTAATGGCATCTATAGTAACTAGTTCCCTGTTATAACTTAGGATAACAAATGAAATTATCATAATTTTCTTCTTTAATTATATCTATCTGTTCAAATTGTTCAACACAAATATTTGCGGAACAATTGTCCTAATGAGATTCAACAAATTTTGCTCTTTACAACAAACAACTGAGGATTTGTTCGTTTTTTTTGAAAGTTTAAAGATACAAAAATTAGTAATATTTAAATTGTTATACTAAAAGAGGGTGTACGACAAATTTCCCTAATACCACCCCTTTGGGGTTTTACAAAACCAA
>JAVHPR010000385.1:0-1681 GCA_036170695.1 Bacteroidia bacterium | reverse complement strand
TTGCAAAATAATAGGTTGATAGTCAGATGATTATATTGAACGTCATTGTAAGGAACGAAGCAATCTCATTATTGGTACGGGATTGCTTCAGTCGTACCTCCTTCGCAATGACGTATTGTATTGTATTGTCATTTGCTAAAAGAATTTCATTCTTTTTTATTTAAACCTCTGCACTTTCAGTGCAGAGTGGTTTAGTTTAGTATAAACTTTCCTTTATTTTTTGTTTTATTATCAATTCTTTTTCTGTAACCATAACAATACTCTAATTTTGTAATCTAAAAATTCAGTAAAAGTCTGGACTCAATGTTTTTAAAAATAAATATTTTCATTACAATTTCTATTTGTTGCGGATTGTTTTCGACCCGGCATCAATCATTAAAAAATAATTGTAAAACAACATCTTCCGATAGTGTTGAAAATTTTTCGTCCAGTTTTTTTCCAGATAATTCATTGTGTGATGAACTGATAAAACATAGCGCATATACCCTTTGTTACAGCGAAAAATACGAACAGGCAAAGTGGGTGGCGTATCGTTTGACAGCTGAAATGATTGATAATAAAGGGGAGGAGCGTACCAATAATTTCAGAATTGATAAGGATGTTATTACAGGATCAGCTACACCTGATGATTATAAAAAATCAGGTTACGACCGTGGCCACCTTTGTCCGGCCGGAGATATGGGATGGAGCGAACAAACAATGAGCGAATCTTTTTTGATGAGCAATATGAGTCCGCAAAGTCCCGGATTTAATCGTGGAATCTGGAAAAAATTAGAAACTGATGTACGTGAATGGGCAAAAAATAATGAAGAAATTTATATTGTAACTGCCGGTATCCTGGAAGATAGTTTACCTACTATTGGTATAGATAAAGTTGCTGTTCCTCGTTTTTATTACAAAGTGATTTTGGATTATCAAAAGCCTGAATACAAAGCGATTGCATTCATATTGCCCAATCAGGGAAGCAAACAATCGGTTTTTGATTTTGCTGTAAGCATTGATTCTGTTGAGAGTTTGACGGGAATTGATTTTTTTCCTGCCTTGCCTGATTCTGTTGAAGATTATTTAGAATCGCATGTGGACATTGGTAGATGGGAGTAGAGATCAGACGGAGTGTTATTTTTTTGAATTTTTAAGGGGCTCAAATATTTATATACGAATTCCAACAACTAAAATATCATCTGTTTGATTCCTGTTTCCTTTCCAATTCATTATTGTTTCGTCAAGTATTCTCTTTTGTTCCCCCATTTCAAGGTGACAAATAGACATAAGTAACTCCCGGAAGGGCTGTTGAAATAATCTTTTCTTTTCTGGTCCTCCAATCTGGTCAATATAGCCATCAGAAAACAAATACAACATATCGCCTTCCATAAGTTTAAAGATATGATTTGTGAACCCTTGTGTTCCCTCCTTTTTTATAAACCCAATGGAGTGCTGATTTGCCTTAATCTGGAAACATTCACTATGTCTTTCATCTGAAATGTAAGTCCTGAAAATAAGTAAAGGGTTATGCGCCCCGGCAAATTCCAATTCTTTCATTTTTTTATCCATAGAAATAAGTGTGATATCCATCCCATATTTTGCCGAAGCGTCTTTACTATTTTGTTTTAGCGCATGTAAAATCTGAATAATTGCTTATCTGCTTTAGACATGTAAAAAAATAGTATCTTAGCTCCTTATG
>JAVHPR010000384.1:0-31331 GCA_036170695.1 Bacteroidia bacterium | reverse complement strand
ACAAAACAATAAAAGACAGCATGTCTAAAGCAGATAAGCAATTTTTATTAATATAATTATTGCTTAAACTATTAGGGGTGTTGGGATCGTTTTTAAAAACAGTAAATTTACCCGTGTTCTTGTCTAATATATTGAGTCCGTAAGCAGTACCAGCCCATAAGTGTCCTTTAGAATCATCGTAAATGCACATTACTATATTGTGGCTAAGGCTGTATTTATCCTTTGGATTATTGATGAATTGTTTTATTACTGTTTTTTTTTCTTTATCAAATGCAGTTAATCCATGGACATAAGTTCCGTTCCCCATCCATATTATTCCTTTTGAATCCGGGGTTATATTCCATAATAAAGAACTTACTCCGTTTGACTTAATATATCGATCCCTGACGTCGTCAAAAGGATCGCTTTTATAATAAGTAAATTTTCCGGAATTTTTATCAAAGGAATTTAAGCCGCCTATATCATTATAGCCTTGGAATGTGGCGATCCATATTATTCCATTAGAATCCTCAAAACAATTTTGCACAAAATTGCAATGAATGCTGTTCGGATTTTTAGGATCGTTTTTATATGCAAAAAAGATACCGGTTTTTTTATCGAACTTATTAAGTCCTCCTCCGTAGGTTGAAATCCACATTATACCTTTTTTATCTTCAATAATATCAACTACAATATTATTGCTTATGCTGTTTGGATTGTTTGGGTCATTCTTATATACTATAAATTTGCCGGTATTCTTATCTAAAATACTTAACGAACCTCCTGTTCCTATCCAAACAAGCCCTTGTCTGTCTTCAAAAATACAGCGTATTTCACCTGGTCCAATTGAATTACTATCACTTGGGTTATGTCGATAAATGGTGAATTTATACCCATCGTATTTATTTAATCCATCGGCTGTTCCCAGCCACATAAATCCTTCTTTATCCTGTAATATAGCGCTGACATTATTGTCAGAAAGTCCATCATTAACTGTTAAATGTTTGAATTTTGTGTTTTCGGGAAGTGTTTGTGCCGACAGGTAATCGGTAGGAAATAAAAAACAGATGAAAAAAAGAGCGATAAGATAGAATAACTTTAACATGGTATTATTGTTTTTATCCCTCTGTATTTATATTTTCACTCCAATCACCAAAATATCATCCACCTGATCCATGCTTAAACCCCAGGAATAAATAACATTTCTTATTAGCTTTTCCTGTTCCTGCATAGGTTTATTTTGTATCTCAAGTAATAGTCGTTTGAATTTTTTTGTTGTGAATTTTTTCCCTTTCTCTCCACCAAACTGATCGGTAATACCGTCTGTGAAGATATAAAAGGTATCACCCTGTTGTAATTGTATTTCGTGAGTTTCGAAATGCTGGTCGTTTTCTGTGAATCCACCTATTGCCCTTTTTGTTGCTTTTATTTCTTCAATTTCTGTTTGTCCTTTGCGGATAATCCAAATAGGACGGTTGGCTCCGGCGTATTGTAACTCAACTTTTCCAAAGTTTGAAACTTTGGAAAAGTTCAAACAACAAAGTGCAATATCCATCCCATCCCGTGTTGATCCATCGTTTTCTGATTGATGAAGCGTATTTTTGATTCCTTTATTTAGCAACATCAATATCTCCCCGGGGATTTTACTTTGCTGCACAGCATCATTTAATTTTTCAGAACTAATCAAACTCATAAAAGCTCCCGGCACTCCATGGCCCGTGCAATCTGCGGCGGCGAGGAAAAGTAACCCCGAAGCCCCTCCTAACCTCCCCAAAGGGGAGGAACTACTACCCTCAAAGTCTTTGGTTTGGCTTGTGCGTTGATTCTCCTCCCCATCGGGGAGGTCGGGAGGGGCTTGGCCTTTAAAGAAATAAAAATCACCACTCACAATGTCTTTTGGTTTATAAAAAACAAAACTTTGAGGAAGAGCGGTATAGATTTCTTTTTTATCGGGAAGTATCGCTTGTTGTATTCGTTTAGCATAATTGATACTATCGGTAATTTGAATATTCTTTTGAATAATTTCAGTATTTGTCAGTTCTACTTTTTCTTTCGCTTTACTGATTTCTGTGTTTGCCTCCCTAAGTTCTTTGGTGCGTAATGTCACTTTTTCTTCCAGATTATTTTTCTCAACAGTTAGTTTACGTTCCCGCCATTTGATATATGCAAAAATAACCATGATAAGAAAGAGTATACAAATGATATAAAATGTAGTGGTATGCCAAAAAGGTGGAGTGATAATGATTCGGATGGATGCCCCTTCTTCATTCCATACTCCATTATTATTTGATGCTTTAACCCTGAACACATATTCTCCCGGATCAAGGTTGGTATAGCTGGCAAACTTCCTGTTTCCTATGTGTATCCAGTCGCTGTCAAACCCTTCCATCTTAAAGGCATATTGATTTTTGGACGGCTGCGCATAATCCAATGCGACAAATTCAAAAGAAAAAAAACTTTGTTTGTAAGAAAGTATCAGTTCACGTTTAGTAGTAATGGGTGTATCAAGAGGAAACTCTTTTTCGAAAATTTTAAAAGAAGTAAAATACACAGGAGGTATATGGGTATTGTCTTTTATGCTATCGGGGTCAAAACATAACAAACCATCCGTGCTTCCGAAATACATAAAGCCGTCTTTTGTTTTACAGGCAGCCTGGCCATCAGCAATAAATGAATTGCTGGGTAAACCATCATTTATATCATAATTTTTATAAATGGGCTTATCCTTTGTTAGTGTGTTTTTTTGGATATCTGATAGTGCCTTCGTTAAATAGTCCTTTACAGTTAAAGTTAAATAATTTGAGGCGTAAAATTTACATAAGCCGTGATTAGTACTTATCCATAGGTTACCATTATCATCCGGTAAAATTCCGGCAATTACATTGTTGGGAAGTCCGTCTTTCTCAGTAAAGTGGTAGAATTGATAGCCTTCTGTAAATTTATTTTTACCGGTTTGTAAAATAAGCGCATTTAATCCACCTCCATTAGTTCCTATCCATAATACACCATTTGGGGCTTGATAAATTGTATTTACCATATCATTGTTTATGGTATTTAGATCCTTAGGGTCATTTTTAAAACAGTAAAATTTACCTGTAGTTCTTTCAAATACATTTAATCCAGTACTGCTTGTACTCGCCCAAATATTATTTTGAGCGTCTTCAAATACATTAGTTGCAAAATTTTCACTGATACTAGTTGGATTTTTAGGGTCATTTACATAATGTATTATTTTTTTCTCCACGAAGTTGAGATTATGAAGACCACCGGGTGTTCCCGCCTATAAAGTTTTTTTTGAATCGGCTAAAAGAGCAACTATTAAACCGCAGCTATCTTTTTCTCCTTTTTCATTCATGAAAGGAGGAAGGGGATTATATTTATGTTTAGACCGATCAAATTCAAAAACCCCTGAGTTCCCTATTCCCAGCCAAAGTTGATGTCCATTGGTTTCTTGTATGCCAGTTATAATTCCTAAAGGGTATTTTTTACCATTAAGCATTATTTCTTTTTTGAAACAATTAAATTCTCCGTTTGTTTTGTCGAAATTTATTAGACCGCCTCTTCCTGCTCCTATCCAGATTCTTCCTTTTGAGTCTTCAAAAAAACTGTTTACCAGATTGTTTTTTAAACTTTTTTCATTTTGGGAATTATTTTTGAAAACAATAAAATTATTGTTATTCCCATCATAAATATTTATACCACCACCCTCAGTACCAATCCATATTAGTCCCTGATTGTCCTGATAAATCCTTGCTATATTATTATTACTTATACTATTAGGGTTGTTAGGGTCATTTTTAAAAACAGCAAATTTATTGGTGTTTTTATCAAGTATATTAAGTCCTCCAAACATTGTTCCTACCCATAAATGCCCTTTTGAATCATCATTGAGGCATGTTACAATACCATTACTAAGGCTGGTTTTATCTTTTGGGTTTGGAATGAATTGATTGATAACTGTTTTTTTTTCTTTGTCAAAAGCACCTAAGCCTGGAAAACCGGAATTGTGGTTTCCTATCCACATTGTTCCATTAGCATCTTCAACAATATCAAAAACACATCCACTGATACCTCTTTTTGGAGATTTGGGATCGTTCTTATAATTAGTGAATTTTTCTGAATATTTATCAAATGAACACAATCCTCCATTTGAGGATCCCCAAAGAGCTATCCATATTATTCCTTTAGAATCCTCAAAACAATTCACAATATTGTTACAGTTTATGCTATTCGGATTTTCAGGGTCATTTTTATAAGCGAAAAAATTACCGGTTTTTTTATCGAACTTGTTAAGTCCTCCTCCATTAGTGCCTATCCACATAATGCCTTTTTTATCTTCAAAAATATCAGAAACATTATTATTGCTCAAACTATTTTGATTTTTGGGATTATTTTTATATACTTTAAATTTTCCGGTTTTCTTATCCAGAACGCTTAATGAACCGCCGGCTCCAATCCAGAGAAGCCCTTCTTTATCTTCATAAATACAGCCTATGCCGCCCGGTCCAATAGAATTAGTATCACTCGGATTATGACGATAAATGGTAAATTTATACCCATCATATTTATTTAATCCATCTGATGTTCCCAACCACATAAAGCCTTCTTTGTCCTGTAAAATAGAGCTGACATTATTATCGGAAAGCCCGTCATTAACAGTTAAGTGTTTGAATTTTGTATTTTCAGGATGTGTTTGCGCCTGTAGTTTATCCGGGGGGAATAAAAGGATTGTAAAAACAAGATTTATTAGACAGAAAAATTTCAACATGATATTACTGTTTTTACTCCTCTGCAGCTATATACAGAATGCTAATGATACTGATTGTTTATGATTTCGTGTGTTGTCACCCTGAGCCGAGCCTGCACTGAGCTTGACGAAGTGAAGGGGGTGCGGTGGCTCGCCCACATACTTCGACAGGCTCAGCATGACAGCACACCCGATTATTTCATTTTCAAATTCAAAATTATTTATATCTTCACACCTATCACCAAAATATCATCCACCTGATCTCTGTTTAAGCTCCAGGCATTATTTACATCGACTAAATGTTTTTTTTGTTCCTGCATGGATTTATTCTGAATCTCAAGTAAAAGTTGTTTGAATTTTTTTGTGGAGAACTTTTTTCCTTTTTCACCACCAAACTGATCAGTAAAACCATCGGTGAAAATATAAAAAGTATCGCCTTGCTTCAATTGTATTTCGTGAGTTTCAAAATGCTGGTCATTTTCTGTAAAACCACCAATTGCACTTTTTGTCGCTTTTATTTCTTCTATTTCTGTTTGCCCTTTGCGGATAATCCAAACAGGGCGGTTTGCGCCAGCATACTTAAGTTCAAAGTTATGAGTTATGAGTTTTGAGTTATTCTCTACTGACTCTGAACTTTCAACTTTCAACTTTAAACTTACAAGAGCAATATCCATCCCATCCCGTGTTGATTCATCGCTTTCTGATTGATGTAGTGTGCTTTTTATTCCTTTATTCAGCAACATCAATATTTCCCCGGGTATTTTACTTTGTTGTACGGCATCGTGTAATTTTTCAGAACTAATCAAACTCATAAACGCCCCCGGCACTCCGTGCCCGGTGCAATCGGCGACAGCGAGGAAAAAGCCCCTCCCGACCTCCCCAAAGGGGAGGAGACGCTCATCACAAACCCTATGTTGTTTGGCTTGTGGGGAGTTCTCCCTCCCTTCGGGAGGGTTGGGGTGGGCTTCTTTCTCCTCCCCCTTGGGGAGGTCGGGAGGGGCTTCTTTAAAGAAATAAAAATCCCCACTCACAATATCTTTTGGCTTATAAAGCACAAAACTTTGTGGAAGGGCGGCATAAATTTCTTTTCTATGAGGCAATATAGCTTGTTGTATGCGTTTAGCATAATTGATGCTATCAGTGATTTGTGTGTTTTTTTGAACAATTTCGGTGTTTGCTTCCTTCAATTCTTTGGTACGTGAAGTCACTTGCTTTTCCAGATTTTTTTTCTCAACAGTTAATTTACGTTCCCTCCATTTGATATATCCAAAAATAACCATGATAACAAAGAGTATGCAAAGGATATAAAATGTTTTGGTTTGCCAAAAAGGAGGAGTGATAATAATTTTGATGGAGGCACCCTCTTCATTCCATACCCCGTTGTTATTAGAAGCTTTGACTCTGAAAATATATTCTCCCGGATCAAGGTTCGTGTAACTGGCAAACTGCCTGTTACCTATATCTATCCATTTGCTGTCAAAACCTTCCATCATAAAAGCATATTGATTTTTTAATGGCTGTGCGTAATCAAGCGCAACAAATCCAATTGAAAAAAAACTCTCCTTATATGAAAGTATTATTTCACGCTTTAACGCGATTGGCGTATCAAGAGGAAATTCTTTCTCAAAAATTTTAAAGGATGTAAAATACACCGGAGGTTTATGTGTATTGTCTTTTATGCTATCAGGGTGGAAACACAATAATCCATTATCACTTCCGAAATACATCAAACCGTCTTTTGTTTTACATGCAGCCTGACCTTCTCTGATAAATGAATTGCTCGGTAAACCATCATCAAAATCATAATTTTTATAGATGGGCTTATCCTTTTTTAGTGTGTTTTTTTTGATATCCGATAGTGCTTTTGTTAAATAGTCCTTTACAGTTAAAGTTAAATAATTTGTGGCGTAAAATTTACATAATCCCTTATTGGTACTAATCCAGAGATTGCCCTTGTCATCCGGTAAAATTCCGGCAATTACATTATTGGGAAGTCCGTCTTTCTCTGTAAAATGATAGAACTGATAACCCTCGGTAAATTTATTTTTCCCGGTTTGCAAAATAAGTGCATTTAATCCTCCTCCGTTTGTACCTATCCACAATACACCATTAGGAGCCTGATACATGGTATTCACCACATTGTTATTTATGCTGTTCGGATTCTTTGGATCATTTTTAAAACAGTAAAATTTACCCGTAGTTCTTTCATATACATTTAAACCGGTACTGCGCGTGCTCACCCATATATTATTTTGAGAATCTTCAAATACCTTAGTTGTATAGTTTTCGCTGATACTGGTTGGGTTTTTCGGGTCATTTTTATACTGAACTATTTTTTTCTCCTGGAAGTTGAGATTATATAAAAAGGTAGGGTTGGCAACCCATAACGTTTTTTTTGAATCGGCACAAAGCCCATATATAAATCCTGGAGTCTCGCAAAAAGGTGTTGGTGGAAGAGCGAATTTGTGTGTTGTACAATTAAAGTTTACAAGATTCATAGAGTATATTCCCAGCCATAATTGACGCTCATTAATTTCCTGAATGCTCGATATGTTTTGTATAGCTGTTTTTTTACCGCCATGCATTACTTCACCTCCGAAAGAATTAAATTCTCCTGTTGTTTTGTCGAAATTTGTCAGTCCGCCTGCTCTTGTCCCTAACCATATACTTCCTTTTGAATCTTCATAAATGCTGTTCACCTTATTATTGGTTAAACTTTTTTCATTTTTAGGATTGTTTTTGAAAACCATAAAATTATTGTTATTCGGGTCATAAATATTTACCCCACCTTCATTTGTACCAATCCAAATAAGCCCTTGATTATCTTCGTAAACGCTAATAATGCAATTTTTACTTAAACTATTGGTGTTATTCGGGTCATTTTTAAAAACAGTAAATTTACCTGTGTTTTTATCAAGCATATTAAGACCAGATATCGTACCTACCCACAAATGTCCTTGGGAATCATCAAAAAGACAGCGTACATCATTATTACTAATGCTGAATTTGTTTTTAGGGTCATTCTTGTATTGATTAATAACTGTTTTCTTTTCTTTATCAAATGCAATTAATCCATCCACAGAAGTTCCGTTCCAGATTATTCCTTTTGAGTCTGCCTTAATTTGTAATAAAAGCTGACCGTTAAGTCCTTTTTCGATTAAATTGTCCGCAGCATAATAACTGAACTTCCCCGAATTTTTATCAAAAGAATTTAATCCTCCTTTTTGACCACCAAAAGTAGAAATCCAAATAAGCCCTTTGGCATCTTCAAAACAATTTTCAACAAAGTCAGAACTGATGCTATTCGGATCTCTCGGGTCATTTTTATATACAAAAAAATTGCCGGTTTTTTTATCGAATTTATTGAGGCCACCTCCATAAGTGGAGATCCACATGTAACCAGCATTATCTTCAATAATGCCTGTTACAATATCATTGCTTAAACTGTTTGGGTTTTTTGGCTCATTTTTATATGATTTGAATTTACCGGTTTTCTTATCCAAAACACTTAGTGAGCCTTCAGCTCCTACCCAGATAAGCCCTTCTTTATCTTCATAAATACTGTAAATAATGCCACCCGGACCAATAGAATTAGTATCACTTGGATTATGACGGTAAATAGTGAATTTGTACCCATCATATTTATTTAATCCATCTTCAGTGCCCAGCCACATAAATCCTTCTTTATCCTGTAATATAGCAAAAACAGAATTATCCGAAAGCCCCTCATTAACAGTTAAATGTTTGAATTTTGTATTTTCAGGATGTGTTTGTGCCTGAAGATTATTCGGTGGGAATAAAAAACTTATAAATAAAAAATTAATAAAACAGAATAATTTTAACATTTTGTTTTTTTTGACAACATCCTGAGCAGAGCCCGGGGATATTTTATTTATATAATACTAATGTTGTTTAATTATTAAAAGACGTAATGTCATGTCGAGATTTGACGAGACATCTTTTTAATAATGAAAAAGATTCCTCCACCAGGTCGGAATGACATCCCTTCATCAATCCCTCATCTCTGCGTCTTTGCGGTGAACCCTTTTTATTTGTTATTTGAGTCTTGGTGCTGTCTTTTATTTTTTTGCTAAGTAAAAATATATCAAAACTTCCAAACTTTCCACAAAAAGAATAAAAAACAGCCTTTGAGTACTTTTAACAAGAATTATACAAGCTCTGTTTATTCATTCCGGTCTACCGGAAAATTGTAATTTGCCTGCCGATAAATTGTTTAATTTATTTAATTTGTTTTTATTACATTCGCATATTCAAATTGAATCATGATTAGAATTAAATCAAGTCTTCGTTTTTTATCTTGTTTTTGGCTCCTGTTTGCTTTCGGGACAGGTTCTTCATGTTTTGCACAACATACTAAATCAAACTTTGATTATAGGCGAACGCTCGACTCTTTACGTAATCTATTAAAAATCGCCAAAGAGGATACAGGCAAAGTATCTATTTTAAACGCCTTAAGTTTTGAATCAAAAGAAAAATCACCGCACACCTCTATACAGTTTGCTGAGGAGGCATTAAAATTAGCAAAGGATTTATCCTTCGATAAAAGAATTGCAGATTCATATTCAAATATAGGGCTTGTTTATAAATATAGCCACAATTTCGAGAAAGCGCTCGAATATGATTTGCTATCCTTAAAAATTCGATATGATATAGATGACAAAAATGCTGTTATTAAAACATTATGTCACATTGCAGGTTTGTACGAGGAGCAAAGTAATTTCGGAAGTGCGATGGAGTATTATTTAGATGCATTAAAATTAGCTGAAGGAAATTCAAGTCCTCCGGATTCATCAATAAAAAGAGAGAAACAAACAGAGAATAAAAGACAAGCGGGAAAAATATATTATTCCATTGGGAAATTGTATCAAAATCAAAAAAATTATGACGGCGCATTAAAATATTTTACAAAAGCCCTGAAAATATTTGATAAAATCAATGATGAAAACAGTTTAGCCGATGTGTATGCCTCTATTGGTATTGTTTTCTATGATAGAAGTTCGCGTAATAATAGTCAGCCATTTGTTTTTAAAGGTCTTCATAAAGAGGCAATGACTTTTTTGTTAAAAGCCAGGAAATTGTATCAAAAAAACAAGAATACAAATGGAATAATTCGTGCTGATAACCACTTGGCCTATATCAGCGCAGGGCAAGAAAAATTTGACGAGGCACTTGATTATGGTTTTGAAGGCTTAAAGTTATCGCAAGTAATGAAAAATGAAGAAATGAAGGTGTCGCTTTACGGTACCATTGGAGATGTTTATCATTCGCAGGGTAATTATAAAAAAGCACTCGAATACTTTGAGAAATGTTTAAGAGGCGCTAAGGCTGTCAATAATAAAAATTATATAAAGAGTCTTTATTTGAGCTTTGCAAGCGTTTATGCGAAATTAAATAATTACAAAAAAGCATATGAATATCATACACTCTATTCAGGAATCAAGGAAACGATGATTACTGAGCAGTCAGGCAGCAGGATCGCTGAGATAAACGCCAGGTATGATAACGAAAAAAAGGATATTGAACTTATTAAAAAAGATGCTGAATTAGCAAAGCAACTGGCCGAAACCGAGAAAAAACAAACCGAAAGAAATGCCTTCATTGTTGGTTTTGTTTTGATACTTATTCTTGCATTTTTTATATACAGAAGTTTCATAAGTAAGAAAAAAGCGAATATCAGTATTACTCAAAAGAAAGAAGAGATTGAAAGATCATATAAAAACATTTCTATTTTAAGCGAAATAGAACAAGAAATAACATCATCTCTTTCTATAGAGAAAATAATTGAAAAAGTTTACGAAAATGTAAATAAAATAATGTGCGCTGATGTGCTTTGTATTGGTATTCCTAACCTTGCAAAAAACACGATTGAATTTCCTGGTTTCATAGAAAGAGGTGTGAAGTATTCAAGTTCATATTCCCTGAATGATGATACGAGATTCCCTGTTTTATGCTATAAAAACAGACAGGAAATTTTTATTAATGACTTACGTAATGAGTACAAAAATTATATACCCTATATTCCGGTTCCATTAGTTGGCGATCGCCCTGAATCTATTATCTATCTTCCTCTGTTTTCCAAAGGCAAAGTGATTGGAGTAATTACAGTGGAAAGTTTCAAAAAAAATGCATATACAAGGTACCATTTGGATATGCTCAAAAGCCTTGCTGTTTATATCGCTATTGCTTTAGAAAATGCTAAACTTTATGAAAATCTTGAAGAAAGAGTTGCGGAACGAACAACCGAAGTTCTAAAACAAAAAGAAGTTGTTGAGAAATCACACGAAAATACAAAACTCCTTAATAACATTGGACGGGAGATTATTTCAGTATTATCTGTTGAAGATATTATCAATAAAGTGTATGAAAACGTAAATAAATTGATGGATGCCTCGGTTTTCGGTATCGGGATATTTAATAAAGCGGAAAACCGAATAGAATTTAATGGGGTTATTGAAAATGGTGAAAAACTACCAATCCATTTTGAGGAATTGAAGGATGATAGACGCCCTGCAGTCTTGTGTTTCAAAAGCCAAAAAGAATTATTTACCAACGATTTTAAAAAGGATTATACTAAATTCTTTACTGGCAGAACGATGCCTTTCCCAAAAGAGGGTGGCTATGTAGCCTCACTTATTTATCTCCCCCTTTCAACTTCTAATAAGCAAATTGGTGTAATCACTGTTCAGTGTTTCAAGGAAAACGCTTATACTGAGTATCAGCTTGATATCCTGCGCAATTTAGCTATTTATGTTGTTAATGCACTTGAAAATGCTAACCTGTATGAAAATATGGAAGAGGAGGTTAGACACAGAACACAAGAAGTGATTAAACAAAAAGAAGAACTTGAAATTTCGAAAAATAATATTTCTGTTTTAAGTGAAATAGGGCAAGAAATAACATCCTCTCTTTCTATTGAAACAATAATTGAAAAAATCTATGAAAATGTAAATAAACTAATGGACGCTTCGGTATTTACCATTGGTATTTACAATGAAGAAAGAAAACGCTTGGAATTTATTGGCACTATCGAAAATGGTAAAAAAATGGAATTCCAATCCGTTGAAACTTCCGGTAATGATCGACTTCCCAGCCAATGCTTTAATGATCGCAAAATAATTTTTATTAGTGACTTCCGAAAAGAATACAAAAAATATTTCCCCTCTCTATCCGCATTCCCAACTCCTATAGCCGGGCTTTCTTCTGAATCAATAATTTATATTCCTCTTATTAGTAAGGATAAGCCTATTGGGGTTATTACTGTGCAAAGTGTAAGGGTAAACGCTTTTACAGAATATCATTTGAATATCCTGCAAAGTATGGCAATTTATGCTGCTATTGCCATTGAAAATGCTCATCTTTATGAAAATCTGGAGAAAAAAGTTGAAGAACGAACGGCGGAAGTGATCAAGCAAAAAGTGGTTGTGGAAAAATCCTATGAAAACACAAAGCTCCTTAGCAATATTGGTAGAGAAATCTCTTCAACTTTATCAGTGGAAGAAATAATCAATAAAGTGTATCAAAATGTGAATAAATTGATGGATGCCGCCGCTTTCGGCATAGGAATATTTAATACCTCCGAAAAACGAATTGATTTCTCCGGCTTTATTGAAAAAGGACAAAGATTACCTTTTTATTACCTTGCCATTAGCGAAGAATACCGCCCTGCTGTCAGATGTTTTAATAAACAGCAGGAAATAATTATTAACGATTTTCAGAAAGAATATGCTATCTATTTTCCAAACAATATAGTTCCGGAACCTAAGGAAGGTGAACAGCCGGTTTCAATCATTTACCTCCCTCTTTCTACTCCTGACAAGGTTGTTGGGGTAATCACCGTTCAAAGTTTTAAACAAAATGCGTATACTGAATATCATCTGGATATTCTTAGAAATTTAGCCGTTTATACTGTTAATGCCCTGGGAAATGCCCATCTGTACCAAACCGTGGAAGAAGAAGTTAAACACAGAACTCAGGAAGTTATTAAACAAAAAGAAGAACTTGAAATCTCTCGTAACAATTTAAATGTATTAAGTGAAATTGGACAGGAACTGACTTCCACCCTTGATTTTGAAAGTATTTTCACTAAACTTCACCAAAGTATTTCGCGTTTAATGGATGCCGAAACATTTGGTGTCCGCATTTACCATCCCGAAAATAATACTGTTGAAATTAAATATGAATTCGATAAAGGGGAAAGGTTAAAACCATTTTCTTTTTCAATGGACAACGACAATAATTATTCTGTTTGGTGTATTAAAAACAAAAAAGAAATATTTATCAATGATAATATTACCGAACATAAAGAATATGTAAAAGATATTGTTGTGATTGCCGGTGAAATGACTCACTCTGTTTTGTTTTGTCCCATGATTTTAAAAGATATGGTAATTGGTGTAATAACTGTTCAGAGTTATCATAAAAATAGGTATACAAAACACCATTTGAACATACTAAGAACCCTCGCAAACTATACAGCAATTGCTCTTGAAAATGCTCAGCTTTATGAAAAGCTAGAGGAAAAAATAGAAGAACGGACGATTGAAGTACTCAAACAAAAAGAAGAAGTCGAAAAATCGTATGAAAACACAAAATTGCTCAGTAATATCGGCAGAGAGATTACGGCAGTTTTATCAGTGGAAGAAATAGTTAATAAGGTTTATGAAAATGTAAATAAACTGATGGATGCATCGGTATTCGGTATTGCGGTATTTGATGAAACAGGGAACAGGTTGATTTTCTCAGGTTTTATCGAAAAAGGAGAAAAGTTGCCGGTTTTTTATAATGAACTATCAGAGGAAAGCCGTCTGGCAGTTTGGTGTTTTAAAAACAAAAAAGAAATATTCATTAATGATCTTAATAAAGAATACAACAACTATTTCCCGGGTAAGGAAATCCCCGTGCCTAAAGCGGGTGAACAGTCAGAGTCAATTATTTACCTTCCTCTTTTTACTACGAATAAGTTAATCGGCGTTATTACTGTTCAAAGTTTTAAGCAAAATGCATATTCCGAATATCAATTGAATATTCTCAGGAATTTAGCTCTTTATGTAGTTAATGGTCTTGAAAATGCCCGTTTATACGAGCACATGGAAGATGAGGTAAAAGTGCGTACTGTTGAAGTTGAAAAACAAAAAGATGAATTGGCAAGGTTGTCCATTGTTGCAAGTGAAACGGACAATGGAGTATTGATTTTTGATGCAAACGGGGAAATAGAATGGGTGAATTCAGGATTCACACGCCTTCAGGGATACGGTTTGGATGAATTAAAACAAAGAGGAAATACACTGGAAAAGATTAGCCATAATCCTGAAATAGAAGCTTTAATCCAAGACTGTGTTGAAAACAAAAAATCATCCATTTATCAGGCATTGAACATCACTAAAGCTGGCAAAGAACTTTGGGTGCAAAGCTCTCTCACTCCTATTTTAGATGAAACAGGGGCTGTCAAAAAATGGGTGATTATTGATACAGACGTAACAGCACGTAAGAAAGCTGAAGATGGAATCAGGTTACAAAATGAAAAAATAACCGATAGTATAAACTACGCCAAGAGTATTCAGGAAGCCTTGCTTCCGTCAATAGAAGAAATACAAAAGCACCTGCCGGAGTCCTTTATTTTATTTAAACCTAAGGATATTGTCAGTGGTGATTTTTATTGGATTTATGAAGATAAAGGAAGAGTTTTCGTTGCTGTGGCAGATTGCACAGGGCATGGAGTGCCGGGAGCTTTTATGTCATTGATTGGGAATAATTTTCTTAACGACATCGTTAAAGTGAAAGGGAGGCACACTCCTTCTGAAATTCTGGAGGAGTTAAATATTCAATTTATAAATGCATTAAAACAAAATAGTAAAGACACCTCTGTTAAATACGGGATGGACATTGCTCTGATAAGTTTGCAGGCGCCAACCAACCTTCCATTATTTGACGAGGGGAAACCTATTCTTCATGGGAATTTACTGAACATGCAATTCGCCGGAGCGCATAGCCCTATTTTAATTTTTCGTAGGAAATTGGTATCGCTTCCTCTTTTTCCAAATATGCAGGATGTCATTGGCGCGGATGAAGTGGAATGTATCTCAATAAAAGGTAATGCAAGGTCAATAGGGAGTTATCAAAAATTAGATGAGCGCGGTTTTACCAATCATAATGTCCAGCTTCTAAAAGGTGATATGTTGTATATCTTTTCTGATGGCTTTGCCGATCAGATTGGAGGACATGAAAACAAAAAAATATTTTCAAAAACCTTTAAGGATTTGCTTCAATCGATTTGCCAGATGGATGTGTCTGAACAAAAGAAAGTGCTTGATAAAACAATTACGGACTGGAAGGGAAAATTAAATCAAACTGACGACATTCTGGTTGTAGGTATTCGTATTTAAGGTAAAATTAAATTTGCTTTGACGTATTTTAGGTCATTCCGACCGTAGTGGAGGAATCTTTTTAATAATAAAAAGATGTCTCGGCAAACCTCGACATGACATTGTGTCTTTTTATAATTAAACAACATTAGTTATTTCCTTTTCGTAAATTGCTCAATTGAGATTGAAACTCTAATAGAATTGAAACGTATAACAAAATTATAAATTATTTTCCTTTCGCTAATTGGCGAAGAAGCAATCTTTTCTAATTGTATTTATTAATAAAAATGAATAAAAAAATTATACCCTGTCAAATGTATTCAGCTAATGAATTCCCTCATATAATAAGGGTAGGTTTTCCTCCATTGCGGATAGCAGGCTTAGGGTTGATAATTCTGTTGGTTTTTTTCTCAAAAGCCGAAGCTCAGTCATTAAGGCGCCAATGTATTGCCAGTACAGGCAGTGCAACTACCGGAAATGGAACCACAGTGCAACAAACCATTGGACAACCTTATGGCACTTCTTCCTATTACAGCACTACAACCAGATTTAATCCGGGCTTTCTGCAACCTGTTTTTTCTATCGAAAATGTAAAGGCATGTATTAATGCAACAATATTCCCTAATCCGGCTTCAAACCAAATAACCATTGAAACAACATTAATTTTAGAAGATGTTATTCTACAGATAGTTGATATTAGTGGAAAATTAGTTTTAAACGAAAAAATGAATGAGTTTAAAAGCTATAGCGTCGATTGTTCCAGTTGGTCAAATGGTGTTTATTTAATTTCGTTGTCCGACTCTAAAAACAATTTGTATTCATCGAAATTAATTATTTCAAGATAATAATACATGAACATTCAACTCCTTAAATCCAGTATTATTTTCTTCTTTTTTTTCTCCCTGTTTTTAGGAGAGGGCTGGGAAGGAACTTCTTATGCACAGTCGAGCGTAAGCTTCGATGCAGGACAAGCATTCACAACCTACAAATTTGTTAGTTCCCAGGGTACAAATGAAACTGATTTAACAAGAAATATTTCAGGCTGTTTTAGTTTAGGATTCCAAAATGCATGGGATAATGGATTGTTTATCCGTATTAATGCCGGTATGCGCAAAGCCGGTGCCTCTTTGATATACAATGAAATGAATGTCAATTGGAATGTTCAATATGCCGATGCGAATGTAGGATTAGGATACATAATAAAAAGATGGCGGTTTAAACCTTATTTGTCAGCATCACCCTATTTTGGATATATGCTTAGAGCCTACCAAACAATTGGACAGGATACCTACGATATCATGAAAAACAAATCGATGCAAACTACTGATTATGGGGTGCTTTTTACTCCGGGTTTTAAAATAGCAGTTTCGAATTATTTTGCCTTTTATGCCGAATATAAATATATTTTTGGTTTACAGAATTTAGAAAATTCAAGTGGTCAAAAGTCCTATAACAGAGGGTTTTCAGTTAATTTGGGGGTATCTTTTACGTTTATAAAATACAACTATGTTACTTCTAAAAAAGTTTCAAAATAGATTCAATCAATGCTGTTTTTGCTATAACAAATAATGAAAAAACAAACCTTAATGTTAACAATAATCCTGAGTGCGATTCTCTCCTTCCCTTTTGGGGTTCAAGGGCGTAAAAAAATTGTCCTGTGGATGATTTTAGCCCTTGGAATGATTGCAGGGCAGCCAGGGGCTTGTTTTGCCCAATTAAGAGGGCTTAATTATCAGGCTGTTGCTATTGATGAAGATGGAAAAGAAATAGTAGGAATGGATATTAATGGACAATCCCTCGACAACAAAACTATTGGAATTCGATTTTCAATATTAAGCGGAAGTTCAAGTGGTACTCTGCTTTATCAGGAAACACATGGTACCAATACCGATCCTTACGGTTTGTTTTCGCTTATTATTGGAGATGGAACTGTTACCGGTTTAGGGCTATATCAAAACATTGAGGATATTCCCTGGTCAACAGCCGACCAGTATTTTAAGGTAGAAATTGATATTAAGAACGATGGGACTTATAAGGTAATGAGTATTCAACCTTTTATGGCAGTCCCCTATTCCTTTTATGCGGCAAAAGCCGATACCGCTCTTTATGCTTTAAATTCAGACACATCCGGTGGTGCTGGTTCTAGCTGGAAATTAACAGGTAATGTTAATACTGTTCCCGACTCAATTTTTATTGGAACTTCCGATTCTATTGATTTTGTCGTAAAAACAAATAACACAGAGAGAATGAGAGTGAAGGCGATCGGTAATATTGGCATTGGAACATCCACACCCGTTGGGAAATTGACAGTTCAGAAAAGCGGCTCCAGCTCTCTTGAAAACACGTATAGACAAACATCCTCCAATAATGCCATTGTGATTAATACTGTGAGTACGGGCGGTGATATGTTTTTTCCCGGTATTGTTTGGAATGACTCATTAAATTGGAATAACTTTCCAAAGGCAGCAATCTGGCCAAAATACTCAACATCAGGATCTTATCTCCATTTCGGAACAAGCAGTAGTTTTGGCGCTGGTGTTAATAATACGGCAATAACTATTAACCCCTTGGGCTATGTGGGGGTGGGAACTTTGAACCCGCTTGGCAGGTTTCATGTAAATAATGATGTCGTTGGTACTGATAGCTCGGTTGTTGTATTAGAAAATGGCAATGTTGGTATTGGAACAGATACGCCAGGCGCAAAGCTTGGTATTGCGGGGCAAGTGAAAATTACAGGAGGCTCTCCGGCAGCGGGTAAAGTTTTAACTTCCGATGCTTCCGGTCTGGCGATTTGGGCAACACCTGTTTCCGGAGGTGTTACAAATGTAACCGGTACTTTACCTATTTCTGTGGCAACCGGAACGACCACGCCACTTATTTCTGTTGCAACAAATTCTTCTACCGGCGACGGTGTGGTTACATCCGGTAGTGGTCAGGTAAATAAGGTATGGAAAACTAATGCAACAGGAATTCCCGCATGGCGGGCTGATTCTGCTAACTATAGTGCAGGCGCAGGATTAACATTGTCAGGATCAACCTTTAATAGCGTTTGGACAGCCGCTGGTGCAAATATTTATAATAATAATACCGGTAATGTTGGCATTGGAACTACAACCCCGGTTGGAAAGTTTAATGTAAAAAATGACGTTGTTGGAAATGATAGTTCCTTTGTTGTTTTGCTAAATGGTTATGTAGGCGTTGGAACGGTAACTCCAAACGCAAAGCTTGATATTGCAGGTCAGGTAAAAATTACTGATGGGACAGAAGGAGCAGGTAAAGTATTAACTTCTGATAATACGGGGTTGGCAACTTGGGTAACTCCATCTTCAGGAAGCGTATCTGGCGTTACCGGTACTTTGCCCATATCCGTTGCAACAGGTACAACAACTCCTCTTATTTCCATTGCTACAAATTCTTCTACAAGTGATGGTGTGGTTACATCAGGATCTACTCAATTTAATAAAGTATGGAAAACTAACGGAGCGGGAACCCCTGCATGGCGGGCAGATTCCTCAGCTAATTATTCCGCTGGCACAGGATTGACATTAGCCGGTAACACTTTTAATAGTGTTTGGACAGCTTCGGGTTCAAACATTTTTAATAATAATACAGGTAATGTTGGCATCGGAACTACGACCCCTTTTGGAAGATTTCAGATAATGAATGATGTGATTGGAAGCGATAGCTCATTTGTTGTTTTACAAAGTGGCCATGTCAGTATAGGAACCTTTACGCCCAACCCTTCAGCTTTTCTTGCTGTAAATTCAAGTAATAAAGGTATTCTGATTCCACAAATAGCACTTACCGGAACAGGAGATGTTACAACAATTGTAAGCGCAGCAACCAGTTTGCTTATTTACAATACTGCTACTGCTGGTACTCCTCCTAACAATGTGGTTCCCGGATATTATTATTGGAGCGGTACAGAATGGACTTCACTTGGCGGTGGCGGCAGCGGCAACCAATGGGCTTTGCTTGGTAATTCAGGAACTGTTGACGGTACCAATTTTATCGGCACTACCGATAATATACCTTTTAACTTTCGCGTAAATAACGAAAATGCGGGGAAAATAGATCAATTATTAGCCAACACTTTTTTGGGTTATAAAGCAGGTAATATCACTGTCGGAAAAAACAATACTGCTATCGGAGCTTTTACTCTAGAAAAGAACACTACCGGAAGCTATAATACCGGTAATGGTTTTCAGGCACTTTATTCTAACACCACTGGTAACTTTAATACAGCAACTGGTGATAGCGCACTTTATTTTAATACGACTGGTGCTTATAACACAGCTAACGGAACAAGGGCTCTATTATTCAATTCCTCGGGGATTAAGAATTCAGCAAACGGTTATCAGGCTCTTTATTCTAATACCACCGGAAATTATAATACTGCAAATGGGGTGAACGCACTTTATATAAATTCAACCGGAACAAATAATTCAGCAAACGGCTTTCAGGCGCTTATGTTTAACTCTACTGGAAGCGGCAACGCAGCAAGCGGAACAAGTTCGCTTTGTTTTAATACCACAGCAGACAACAATACAGCAACAGGATTTCAGGCTCTTTTTACCAATGACAATGGAACCCAGAATACAGCAAACGGTATGAATGCTCTTCGTTATAATATCAACGGAAACGGCAATACAGCAAGTGGGTTGCAAGCACTTTATACAAACACTTCAGGGGGATACAATACAGCAAACGGAGCCTTTTCTCTTTTTTCGAATACCATAGGAGACTACAATTCAACCAATGGCCATAGTTCACTTGAGTTTAACACTTCCGGAAGCTACAATACGGCAAACGGAACATTTGCACTCAATAAAAACATATTGGGAAACTTCAATACTGCTGCAGGAGACAGTACTCTTTACTCAAATACTGCTGGAAACAGGAATACTGCAAATGGTGCTATGGCATTATTGTCAAATACCTCTGGAAATGACAATACGGCTAATGGATATCGGTCGCTTTATAAAAACACAACTGGAAATTATAATGTGGCTGCCGGTTTTTGGACGCTTTATTCAAACACTACAGGACTCCAAAATAGTGCTTTGGGTGAAGAAGCACTTTACTCCAATACCACAGGGAATAAAAATACTGCTAGTGGTTCGCTTGCACTTTATACCAATACAACTGGAAATTTTAATGTGGCAAGTGGGTATTTGTCACTTTATTCCAACACCTCCGGAAATCAAAATACCGCTTGTGGAGATGAAGCACTTCGTTCCAATACCACAGGATCATTTAATATTGCCAGCGGTACACTTGCACTTTATTCAAATACTATAGGATTCCAAAATAGTGCTTTTGGTGAGGAGGCACTTTTTTTCAACACTATCGGAAATTATAATACAGCCGTTGGTTCAACTGCCCTTTATTCAAACATCTCAGGAGTTAAAAACACTGCAAACGGTTACCAGGCGCTTTATTCAAATAGCACTGGAGACTACAATACTGCCAACGGGGTGAACGCCCTTTACTCCAATTCCTCCGGAACAAATAATGCTGCAAATGGTTTTCAGGCACTGTTGTTTAATACTTTAGGAAGCGGCAACTCTGCCAACGGAACAAGTGCCCTTTGTTTTAACAGCACAGGGGACAATAACACTGCGAGCGGATTGCAGGCGCTTTATGCAAACACCATAGGAACTCAGAATACTGCAAGCGGTATGAATGCGCTTCGTTATAATGTCAACGGAAACGGCAATACTGCAAGTGGAATGCAAGCGCTTTACACAAACAATTCAGGAGCTTACAATACAGCAAGCGGAGCGTTTTCTCTTTTTTTAAATACCTCCGGAAATAATAACTCAACAACCGGATACAGCGCTCTTTATGCTAATACAATAGGTGTAAACAATACTGCAAATGGATATCAGGCGCTTTATTCCAATGTTGCCGGATCCAATGCTACTGCAATTGGTGTTAATGCAATGCAATATGCCAATAGCACTTCAAGCGCTTTTACTAATTATAATGTGGCTGTTGGATTCGAGGCACTCAGAGGTTCGGTTACTCCTGCCGCTAATAGCGGAAACTATAATACATCTCTGGGTTACCAAACGTTATGGTCAAACACTTCAGGGGTGCAAAATACCGCAAGTGGTTTGCAGGCGCTATTCTCTAACACTACAGGAAAGTATAATACCGCCAATGGATATAAGGCTCTTTATTCCAATACTTCTGGAGTACAAAATACCGCCATCGGGGATAGTGCTCTTTATTCCAATACCAGTGGAATCAATAATATTGCCCTAGGAGTAAGAACGCTTTTTGCAAATACAACAGGATATTATAACACCGCCATTGGCGGGGGGGCGCTTGCTGGAAATACTTTAGGTGCATATAATACAGCCATAGGGGCAGGGACACTATATTCCAATACTTTTGGAGTTCAGAATACTGCACTGGGGACAGCAGCACTTTTTTATAATATTACCGGGATCCAAAACACTGCAAGTGGTACTGGGGCATTATATTTAAACACTTTTGGAAATCAGAATACCGCCAATGGATTTGAAGCGCTTTATAACAACACTACTGGGAGCAGTAATGTTGCTATGGGAAATGTAGCACTTGAAAAAAACACCGTAGGAAATAGTAATACAGCTATTGGAGACAGCACGCTTCATACTAATACTACTGGTATAGCAAACACCGCTTTGGGATATAAAGCGCTCTATTCTGGTGCTAACTTTTTTAACGCAACTGCAATTGGTTATAATGCTCAGGTAACCGCCAGTAATACCATTCAGCTTGGTAATACTGGTATTACTGATGTTAAAACTTCAGGAACAATGACTGCATATGGATATACTACTGCTTTTAGTACAAAAAGCACGGACTATACTTTAACTGCAATAGACGATATTGTATCGGTAACCGGTACTACCACTATTACACTGCCAACTGCAGTTGGGATTACGGGAAGGGAATATACCATTAAAAATAGTGATGCGGCAACAACAGTTCTTGTTGAAGGAAACGGTGCAGAAACCATCGATGGTGCTTTAAATAAATCATTAGCGACCCAATATAAATATATTACAGTGGTGAGTGATGGGGCAAACTGGCTAATTGTTGCGAATAATTAAGTTGAAAATTTAGAGATATGCGAAATGATAAACAGAGCTTGCTAATGTTATTTAATCATAAAATGCCGCTAAGTCTTGCTGAACTTGTTTCAGCATCCATAAGGATTCCGAAACAAGTTCGGAATGACCTACAATGTGGCAAAATAAGTTTACATAATACTAGAAGAAAAACATTTTAATCGGAGATTTTACGTTCATTTATTTTAAGAATTAATTAAATTTTATTTTCAAATTAACTAATTTGCACATTTTCAAATGGATTTTATAACTTTACAAAAAAAAAATTATATGGGGGCTATTTCTACTGCTTTTGAAGCACACCAGTTAATGAGCGAAAAAAACACCTTGATTTCATTTACAGGGCATTTCGATCATCTTTTAACAACATTGTTATTAATAAATATTAAAAACAAATTAAGTTCAATAGAATCAACAACCGGTATTGACAGAAAAGTCTATAGTGTATTGGTGGAAAGTATTGAAAATGTGAGCAAACATTCCAGTGAAGGAGATCAACATCAAAATATTGCAATTTTACTTTTAAGTAAATCGGAAACTAAATATACTATTGTAACCGGCAATCACATAATGAATGATGCAATTCCTGCATTGCAGACGAAATTGGATAAAGTATTAAATCATAGTCTGACAGAGTTAAAACAATTATACCGCGAACAAATACTCTCCAAACGAACTGATGATAATAACGCAGGTTTGGGATTAATTGATATTGCAATAAAGTCTGGTAATATGATTACATACGAATTCAAACCACTTACGGAATTTGCATCTTTTTTTCTTATACAAATTGAAATAAATATTCATGAACAATAAATTTGAAAATTGTTTACCTAACTTTCAAATTAATAAATTTATAATTTTTCAAATTAATAAAAATGGAGTCATTAATTATTGAGGCAACAGATTCTTCACCAGCGGTAACGTTTGATATCGCTTCTAACCATTATATGATTTCGGGTAAGTCGCGACCTGAAAACACTGGTAAGTTTTATATTCCTATAATTAATTGGGTTACCGAATTTGAAGAAATACTTGCTTCTCGAAAAAAAGAAACGAAAGATGCTGCTGCAGTAGTTTTCATTTTTAAAATGGAGTATTTTAATTCAATTTCTGCAAAATATCTTTTGGATATTATTTTATTACTAAAAGATTTTATTATAAGAGAGCATAAAATTGAAGTAGAATGGCATTTTTCCAAATCAGATGATGATATGTTAGAAACCGGAACGGAGTTTTCTAATATGGTTAATTTGAAATTTAATTTTGTTGAACATTGATTTGCCCTTTTTAGATTTTGAGATCACTTCGGAAGCCCATTTAAACAGTGTTTGACACTAATTTCACTTGTTTTTTTTGCTGATTATTAAATTCGTTTTTTTTTAATAATTTGTGTAATTCGTGTCATAAACTTTTTTTCGGTGTAGGTTAATTTTATATTTCCTGAATTATTATAATAAACACAGATTTGTAATTTTATTAAATTCATAATTCGTTGTATGACCAATGCCTAATCTGAAATTCAAAAATTCAAAAATTCAAAAACTGTTTTTTCTCCCCTACTTTTTTCTTATCTCATTTATTTCCTTATCACAAATAACTCAAGAACTTCCTCAATTTATTATTCAAGGCGCCGTAAAATTAAAAGGCAAGCCAATTGATGGTGTTGCTCTCGAACTGTCAAAAGATGGAAAACAAATATCAAAACTCATCACCAGAAAAAACGGTATGTATTCATTTCAGATGGATAAAAGCACTTCCAGTAATGAAAGCGATTATGTTATCAATGTTGTGAAAGAGGGAACCGTTACAGGAGTTCTTAGGATTAACACCTATTCGATTGCGAAAGATGGATTCGATAATGTCCCATATATTTATAATCTTGATATTGAGTTAATCCTTCCTGCCTCCTCAGGAGATAAAACGAAACATGATTTTGGGAAAATTAAATTGAATTCCGATCGAGGCGTTTTTGATTTTGATAAGGACTATGTAGCGACGGTAGAGAAAGAGAAGGTGAAAGAGAAGGTGAAAGAGAAAAATGTTGTAAAAGTCGATTCCAGTAAAGACGAGCCAGATGATTTTGATAAAGAATATAGTAAAATGATGGCGAAGGCTAAGGATAAAGTTAAAGGGGACTCCAGCAAATCTCAGGTTGGTGTGCCGGATAAGAAAATAAAAGAAAAAAACAATATAAAGAATAATGTTGATGGAGAAACGAAAAAAAAACCAGATATAGCTGTAGTCCAGAAATCAGGGAATAAAGAAAGCACAACTAAAAATACTTTATTGAAAGATCCGACCCAAAAGAAGGAAATAACGCAGTTGCCTGAAAAGAAAGAAACTTCAGCTGCCAATAAAGAGCTTGCAAAAAGCAATGGATCGGAAGCAAAAAGCAATGGATTTGAAGCAAAGGCGGGAACTCAAAAAATAAAAAATAATACAAATGACGATAAATCCCTTGTATTGAAAAATCCAACTCAAAAAGATAACACCTCCGTTTCAGAAGTGAAAAAAGGAAAGGAAACTGATAAAAAAAGACTAGCAATAAGTGATGGGAAATCCTTACCCCCGCCAAACTTAAATCTTAAAACTCAAAACTCGGATCTTAATCCTGAAACAGCGCCACAAAAGGATCAGTTCAATCTCACTAGAATTCCCATGGGACAATACAATACAAACCTCCTTTTTGTAGGTGTCGGCCAAAATTCATTTGATGGGAAAAACGTGTTTTCTGTAAACAATGAAAAAAGTAAATTGATTAGCGCTAAAGAGAAAATTGAGAGAAAAAAAGCTGCCAATCTTGCTAAAAAATATGAAACCAACAATACATTGACCAGTTTATTGAATGTGGTTGATGACTATGAAACTCAGCCCGATCCTGCAGAAGGAAAGGTAAACTAATTGGAAATGTAGCTGGATTTGGGATGCCAGTTGTTAAGTATCCCGAAGTACAAAAAAATAATATTAGAATGAAAACAAAAAACTTTTTCAATAGTGTGATTTATTTGTTGCTTGCTCTCCTTTTTGGACAAGGGGGGGCTGCTTCCGGTCAAACTCTTAATCTTGGTCAGTTTGGCATTGAGGAAGGCTTACCCCAATCCAGTATTTATACTATGCTACAGGATAAAGATGGTAACATCTGGGTGGGAACCATGAACGGAGTTAGCAAATATAACGGACTGAATTTCGAAAACTTTAATAAAAAAGCAGGATTGGCAGAAAACAGGGTTACCGCTTCCTGCCTGGATAAAAATGGCGATATATGGTTTGGTCATTGGTCGGGTGGAATATCAAAGTATAATGCGGTAACGAAAAAATTTTCCGAGATTTTTCCTGGTAAACTTTCTATTTCAAAAACCATTACTTGTATTCTTTACGGAAAAACCGGAACTATTTGGTTTGGAACTAACGGGCAGGGGCTATTGAAATATGAAAAGGGAAATTTTACTTCTTTTACCTCAAAGGACGGTTTGGCTAGTGATGCTGTTAGTTCCTTAATGGAAACTAAAGAAGGAGTAATTTGGATAGGTACTTCAAGTGGCATTACGCTTTCTGAAACCAATAGCGCGACCACATCAACTGGGGCAAGGTTTTCTTCTTTCGATTCAAAACTTCACAGTCAATCCATTACGTCCTTATTCTGCGATAGCAAAGGTAATAAGTGGATTGGAACTTCCGATGGAGGCGTAGTTCGTATTAATGCCTCAGATGCCCTTATGAAGGTTTATAATACATCTCAGGGGCTTGCAAGTAATCACGTTACAGTTATTTTTGAATCTGAAAAGGGAACTATTTTTTTAGGAACCTATGATGGAGGCGTTTCAAAATATCTGCCCGAACTGGAGGCAAACAACTATAAGGGAGCCCTATTTCAAACAATATCCATTCAGCATGGTCTTAGCAATAACCGCATCCATTCTATGATACAGGATAGGGAGAAAAATATATGGATTGGGACATTTTTAAATTTGAATCAATATTTTGATGAACAGTTTGAAATTTATGGCGAAAACGAAGGTCTACTCAACAGTTTGGTGTGGTCGGTAACAGAAGGGGCAAATAACGATTTTTGGATTGGTACAGAAGGCGGACTCTTTCAATTTATTCCAAGCCCCTCCCTGACCCTTCCTAAACTGGAAGGAATACTACCGCAAAAGCTAAAAGCAGGAAGCGAAAAGGGTACTAACGCCTCCGCTTCAGGGAAATTAGGCGATGCTAGTCGTTTCATACGTCACACCGGAAAAGAAGGGCAGGCACTCAATACCAGTGCTCTTTATAAAGATATTAAAGGAAATATCTGGTTCACCGATTTTGGCCAGGGGGTGTCGCGGCTTACACCGGCTACAGGAATAATAAAACATTATACTACCGAAACCGGTTTACCGGTTAATGAAATATATTGCATCAATGGGGATAAAGACGGGAATGTGTGGATAGGAACCAACAAAGGAGGCCTCCTGAAATTTAATATATCAACAGAAGCATTTGAAAGATTTACAACTGATGATGGGATTGGAAGTAACCAGATTTATACCATTTTTCGCGACAGCAAAAATAGAATGTGGTTCGGTGCTTTATCAGGTGATCTTACAATGTACGATCCTGCAGCTCACATTGGTGAAGCAAAGGATTCATCTGTTGTATCCTTTAAAACATTTTCTAAAAAAGATGGTTATCCAAGCAAGTTCACAATATGTATTACTGAAGACATAAAAGGGAATCTGTGGTTTGGCACTTATGACCTTGGTATATACAAATACGATCCCTTTGCAGTATTGGAAGCCAAAGGAATCTTATTCAAGAATTTTTCTACAAAAGATGGTTTGGATTCCAATACCCCTTTTCTGCTTGTCTGTGATCGCAAAAACAATTTATGGATTGGAACAGGACTCGGGATTGATAAATTCAACCTGAGAGACGAAACCTTCAAACATTACGGAAAAGAAGATGGATTCCTCGGTGTAGAAATTAACCCGAATGCCATTTGCCTGGACAAAGAAGGTAACCTTTGGTTTGGCTCCATTATTGGATTGGTAAAATATAATAGTAAACTCGAAAAAAATAATCTTATCGAACCTGTTACTTCTATTAAAAATCCAAGATTGTTTTTCAAAAAGGCTGAAATCCCTGAAGACCATATTTTCCCCTGGACTAAAAATCATTTAACATTTGACTTTGTCGGCACCAGTTTAACAAACCCCAAACGTGTAAAATATCGTTATATGCTGGAGGGTCTCGACAAAGATTGGTCCCCTGTAGTAAAAGAAAATTCAATTACTTATCCAAGTCTCGAATCAGGAGAATATACTTTCAAAGTTCGTTCCTGTAACAATGATGGGGTTTGGAATATAGAACCCGTAACATTCCATTTTGTCATTAACCCGCCGTTTTGGAAAACTACCTGGTTTTATATACTGCTTGTAGTCCTCGTTTTTTCAATCATTATCACCTTTATTAAGTTAAGAGAAAGAGTGTTGAGGAAAGAAAACATTATTCTCGAACAAAAAGTTACGGAACGTACCGAAGTCATAAAAAAACAAAATGTAGAAATTGAAAAAAAGAACGTCGCCATTACTGACAGCATAGAATACGCTTCAATTATTCAACAAGCCATACTGCCTTCTCAGGAAGAAATAAACACGCTATTCCCGAATCATTTTATTTTATATAAACCTAAGGATATTGTCAGCGGGGATTTTTATTGGATTTATGAAGACGCAGAAAGAGTAATTATGGGTGCTGCAGACTGTACCGGACATGGAGTGTCAGGTGCTTTTGTGTCCCTGATGGGGCATAATCTGATGAATGAAACCATTAATGAGAATCATAACTTAACCCCGGCTGAAATACTGTTCGAGTTAAATGGTAAGATTTTAAATGCACTTAAACAAAACAGCACCTTTACAACCGCTAAATACGGTATGGATATCGCACTTATTTCCATAGATAAAAAAATGCAAAATCTGGAGTATGCCGGCGCACATAACCCTTTGCTTATCTATAGAGAAAATGAGTGTTTCCCGATAAAAGCGAATCACCGTTCGATAGGCTTTATGAAAAAAGATGGAGAACAGAAATTTACCAATAATACTTTTGAGCTCAAAAAAGGCGATATGTTGTATATGTTTTCGGATGGTTATGTGGATCAGATCGGAGGACCGGAAAAGAAAAGACTTTTCTCTCAACCATTTAAAGATATTCTACAATCGGTAAGTCAGCTTGAAATGTCAGAACAAAAGAGAATACTCGATGAAACAATTGTCAACTGGAGGGGAAAGAACATTCAAACGGATGATATTTTAGTGGTTGGCATTCGGGTATAATCTTTTCTATCGGTGCTTTATTGGTAAAGGGTTCTTCCCTAATTAATTCGCTGAGGAGGAAAAATTCAGATGTTTGTGTCGTGGCGCAAATAAGTACAAATCAAGATAAATAATACCTTTTAAAATTATAAAACAGTCCAATCACACTTTCTCGACTTCGCTCGAAAAGACTGCGCGAATGTAGGTTCGAGCGGAGTCGAGAATGAGGACAGGCAATTTTATTGGACCATACTATATGTTTAATTGTTATAACTATTGATTTTAAACGCCAATATCATTAGTCCTTTTGTGTACCCATTCAAATTATTGTTTAACTTTAATTCGCAATCATGAAAACATCTACAGAACCTTAAACGCCAGCCATGAAAAAAATCACACCTCTTTTTTTTGCTGTTTTGATTTCGACTGTTTCTTATTCGCAAGGTGTAATAGCGCCATTGCAAGACTGGAAAAACAATAGCGGAGATCAAAATGGAATTTATAAAAGTAAAATTGTAACCGATAACTCAAACAATGTATATATTGCAGGAGCTACAATGAATGGTTTAACATCAGATATTTTAGTAATCAAATACAATTCATCCGGCGTACAGCAATGGCTACAACAATATAATGGATTGGGGAATGGAGAGGATGTAGCAACAGGTTTATGCGTAGACAGCATTGGAAACGTTTATATAACTGGGTATACAACAGGCACAACACTGAACCCAACCAATGTGGATCTTGTTACTATTAAATACAACAGCAGCGGCATTCAACAATGGTTAAAAACTTATGATGATACTATCAATGCCTATGATGCAGGAGCAGATCTAACCCTTGACAATAATGGGATGGTATTTGTTACTGGCAAAAGTTACAATACAAACGGAAATAGCGATATTATTACCATTAGATATGATCCTATTGGAACACCGCAATGGGTATCATATTATAACCATACCAGCAATTTGAATGACGAAGGAGTTAAAATATCTGTTCGCAATTACCATGTTGTTGTTGCTGGAACTGTTCAAACTAACGGAACCACCTATAAATACGGAGTTATTCAATATGACGCTATAACTGGAGTCCAAATAGCCACAACAATAAACAATACAAGTTATTCTGGAGCAGACCAAGTAAATGATATGGTACAAGATGCGCTTGGCAATACCTACATTGCAGGAGCTATACCCATTGCAGGACAAGGAAATGATTACAGTATCCTGAAATTAAATTCAAGCCTTGGGATTATGTGGCAAAGCACTTACAATGACAGCGACAATTTAGATGATATTGCAAAAGGAGTAAAGGTGGACAATTTTGGAAATGTATTTGTAACAGGATATTCAACAAGTAGCGCTGGCGGAAAGAATTTTGCCACTTTAAAATACAACAGTTCCGGCTTACAACAATGGATAAAAACCTATAACGATACTCTGAACGGTGATGATGAATCAAACGCATTGGTATTGGACGATTCAGCTAATTGTTTTGTAACAGGTTACGCCACCATTGACACTATTAATAATCAAGCCGATTACGATTATTATACTATAAAATATAATACAAGTGGGACACAGCAATGGTCAAAGAATACTGACAGTGAAGTACATTTAGCCGATAAAGCAACAGGGATTGCTATTGATAACACAGGCTCTTTATTAATAACTGGGCAGAGTGCTATAACAACAAACGCTTTCCAATATCTTACAACTAAATACCTTGAAAAAAAAATCATTACTCCGGCAGACTACTGCAACGAACCAACAGGAAGTAATTTTTTGTTTTACAAAAATAGTGGTCAGCTTGTAAACTTGTCAAATCAGGCGATACCAAATGTAAAGTTTTACACCAATAATACTTCACCAAGATATTACATCAACAACAACACTTACAGTATTGTATTTGCTCACGTCGATACGATTGCTACAACTCAAGATACTTTACATCGTATTGACCTTACATTTGATGGAATGTCCCTTGGCAATGGCAGCAAAACGTACCCATTAGAAGAAAAAGCAGAATATCTGAATTGCTTTTTACCACAATGCCCTGATGGCATTACAAAAGTGCATGGTAACCAACGCTTGATAACACCCAATCTATATCCAAATATTGACCTTGAATATTCCAGTAATCAAAACGGCGCTAAATATTATTTTGTAGTAAAGCCGGGTGGTGATCCTACCGGCATACAATTAAATTATACTGGTGCAAGTTCATTTAATTTAGATGGAAACACAAATGCCCTGACAATTAATAGTAGCATAGGCAGTATTACGTATGACCGTCCAACGGTGTATCAGTTAAGTGCTACTAATACCATCATCCCAATCACTGACTGGACAGCCGATTGGCAAACCAACGGTGTCGTAACCAATAAGTATAAATTCAATATTGGTACGTATGATCATACAAAAGCACTGATTATTGAGTTGGATCAGGGGAATGGGTCCGTAGCATCTACAAGTAACATTCAATGGAGTACATTTTATGGTGGAGACGGAATCGATGTAGGTTATTCAATAGTGAATGATAGTGTTGGTAATATTTATGTTGGTGGATTTTGTCAACAAAGTGCCTTTCCTACATCCCCAGGATCCTTTCAACAAACACAGGACTCAAGTGATATAACAAGCTCAATATTAATGAAGTTTAATTCAGCAAGACAAAGACAATGGGCAACATATTATGGAGGAAGTGCTGCGGATGAAATAAAAAGCTTGAATATATTTAAATTGCTTATCTGCTTTAGACATGTAAAAAAATAGTATCTTAGCTCCTT
>JAVHPR010000383.1:0-1686 GCA_036170695.1 Bacteroidia bacterium | reverse complement strand
CTCCGCTAAGTTATATTTTTATCACTTGACCCCCAACTTTTCCGATTGACCCCTATGTTGCTGATTTATCTAAGGGTTTAAGGGAAATAAAAAAGCCGGACTCTCTAAATTTGTTAGAAAAGTCCGGCTCTGTACCCGGGATCGGACTTGAACCGATACGTCCGCAATGGACACAGGATTTTAAGTCCTGCGTGTCTACCAATTCCACCACCTGGGCATTATGGTAATCAAAAAAAAGCCTCTCGAAATGAGAGGTCCTTCTCTTGGAGCGAAAGACGGGGTTCGAACCCGCGACCTCGACCTTGGCAAGGTCGCGCTCTACCAACTGAGCTACTTTCGCATAATTTAGGATGCAAAAGTAAGTATTTTTTTAATTCTGTCAAGTATTTTTTTTAAATCATTTTAATTATATTTTACATCTTTTTAGAACTCTATTGTTCAGAGTATGTATATTTATGCTTCAAAATGTTAAAGGACTATGAAAAAGAACAAAGTAATGGCAGGATACCACATGTTAATGATACTTTCAGAAGTAGATGGTAAATTTGCTAAATCGGAGGGTAAGGTAATCGTGAAATATTTAAAAAACGCTTTTCCTTTCAGAGTCGATTTAGACAGGGAAATGGAAGAGTTGAGCGCATTACCAAAAGAGGATTATTTTCTGCATTTTAACAACGCAATGAATGATTTTTATGAGGATTCTACTGAAAAGGAACGTACCTCCTTTTTAAAATTTGCAGTGAAGATGGCGAACGCCGATAAAAAAATTACCAAAGAAGAAAATAAATATTTAAAAGAATTGTTTTTTGCATGGGATTCAGATCATGAAGAGTAGGGGTTTCTACAAGGGGAACTTTTTAAAAGATTTATATATTTCATTGTAATAAATTAATAATTTGAATGCGTACGTTGGGGAATTAAATTTTTGATTTAACCTCCTGTAATCCGTCACAATAAAACGAAAGCCTACGTCAGCGCCAATACCAAACCACTTTGCCAATTTATATTCTACAGAAATTGCCGGCTCGTAAATAAAAACAGTAGTACTTTCCATTTCCTTTTTTTCGCCAGATAATTTGTATTGATAAAATGTTTTTCCAATGCCCATCTGGATCGGAATACTCAGTTGCCATCGCTGATTTTGGTAATAAACGTATTCTACATGACTTGAAAAATAAAATAGCTTTAGTATGGCAATTGCGCTATCAGGCAAATTATTTGAATTTAAGAAGTAAACCAGTTTGTCAAAGTCTTTTGCACTTGGATAGAGTTCGTTATAACCAATACCAAAATGAAGACGATTCCCATAATTTATACCAATTTTTACGCCTAATATCTTCGCCCGGCTGTTGCTGATAAAGGAATTATGGGAATCAAGTTTACCAAACAATTGAGGTGTTTCTTTCAAACAGGCATTTATTGTATCAAGTGCTGGCTGGGCTTTTATTCTTGAAAAAAGACTGCTGAATAGTATTAATAAAATAAAAGTAATGCGCTTACGAATGCCTGAAATATACATGTGGTAAAGATAGGTAATTACCCGAGTGAGATTTAATAAACAATCTCAATTATCCATTCATCAATACATAGCAAGCTAGTGTCAAGTCAAGTTTGTTTTGTTGTTTTGTTGGCCATTCCGAACTTGTTTCGGAATCTTATGGATGCTGAAACAAGTTCAGCATGACT
>JAVHPR010000382.1:0-1687 GCA_036170695.1 Bacteroidia bacterium | reverse complement strand
ATAAGGAGCTAAGATACTATTTTTTTACATGTCTAAAGCAGATAAGCAATTTAAACAATTTTAAAATTTTAAAGTAGAAGCACTAAACTAGTGTCAAGTCAAGTTTGTTTTGTCGCATTGTTGGTCATTCCGAACTTGTTTCGGAATCTTATGGATGCTGAAACAAGTTCAGCATGACTTTAGGATATTTCACGATTGACTTGACAATAGATTACCATTTCCTATTGTCAAATTCGCAAATTGGCCAATTTTTCAATTCCCATATTTCCAAATTGAGACATTTCAAAATCAGTCAATAGCCTTATTTCCTTGCGAAATTATTCCTAATCCACTTGCCAGATTATGACGCAAATCATAGTATTTTATGATAGATTAAACTTCTTTTGCTGAAAATAATACTAAAAAATGAAATCTCTTGATACCATCCTTAAAGAATGTGAAGAACTTTCTTTTGACCTGAATTTTAACTACGCTAAAAAATGGAAAGCGGCCGGCAATGATCGGATTCTTGTAGGCTACCTTCCAATTTATATTCCCCGTGAAATTATTCATGCAGCAAACGGTTTGCCTGTTGGAATAATGGGGGTCGGCGACAGAAAACAAATTATAAAAGGTGATGCATATTACCAATCCTACATATGCCATTTGCCACGTGGGATTATTGAAATGGCACTTGATAAAAACCTTGATGATTTTGACGGGTTTATGTTCCCCGCCATTTGCGATTGCGTAAGAAATCTTTCCGGAATGTTCAAATTGTCCAAGAAAGGCAGTTTTCAACGTTATTTTGACTATCCTCAGAATTTTGATTCCCAGATAGGTGGAGTTTTCTATACACAGGAGATGGAAAAAATAATGGAAGATATGTATGCCATTAACAAGGTAAAAGTTACGGATGAAAGAATAAATAATGCGATAAAACTTTATAATATTAACAGAAAGCTTATCGAGTCAATTTACAACATACGTCAGGAATTTCCATGGAGGCTGTCGGCTGTTGAAACTTATCATATACTTAGGGCAGGAATCACTATTCCTGTTGAGGATCATAATATAATACTGGAGCAAGTGCTGGAGCATATCAGCGTGGAGAGAGGCGAACCAATGGATAATATTCGTGTACTGGTTACCGGTTCTTTTTGCGAGCAGCCCCCTATTGGCATGATAAAATCAATAGAAATGGCAGGTTGCTATATTGTGGAAGATGATTTTATGCTTGGTTCAAGGCTTATCCAGGGAGATGTCGATGCAACTACTTCGGCTCCTTTAACAGCCTTAACAGATGCATACATAAACCACAGCACTTTTTCATCGGCATATTATGATGTTGGAGATCCCAAAGGAAAAAGACTGGTAAAGTTAGCAAAAGAAAGAAAGGCCGACGGAATCATTTTCTGTGCAGCAAGCTTCTGTGATCCGGCATTACTTGACCGTCCGCAAATGCAAAAAGAATGCGATGAGGAAGGGATTCCACATATCAACTTTCAATTCCATGAAAATACAGGACAGTTCAAAGTTATCAAAGAACAGGCCGGTACTTTTTCGGATTCAATTAAGCTTTGGGCATAAAAGGCAATGGGCAATTTTGCAATAGACAATTAGGCAGTAGGCAATTAGGCAGTAGGCAATTTTGCAGTAGGCAATTAGGCAGTAGGCAATTAGGCAGTAGGCAATTAGGCAGTAGGCA
>JAVHPR010000381.1:0-8746 GCA_036170695.1 Bacteroidia bacterium | reverse complement strand
AGGCTTGCTGTTGCTATGGTTTTTAATTATGGGTAAACTAACGGACAATCAAAAAAATTAATGAAGAAATCAGCAATAAACACGGAATGGCAGTTTCTTTCAATAACATTGGAGAAGTTTATACAAAACAAAGGAATTTTGAAAAGTCTTTAGAAAATCATTTTAAAGCTTTAAAAATATATGAAGAAGGGAATGATAAGCAAGGAATAGCATCTTCAAATATTAATATCGGAAATATATATTACGAACAAGGAAATTACAAAAAAGAATTGGACAATTACCTGAAGGCAATAAAAATTTACGAGGAAATTGGAGACAAACGAGCAATAGGAGCCACTTTTAGCAATGTTGGAATTGCCTACATTAAGTTGGGCAATTACGAAAAATCTCTTTATTACCTGAACCAGGCATTGAATATCTCTAAGGAAATAGGTTATAAAGATGGGATCAGAGAAGCATATAATGTCTTATCCGAACTATATGAAGCCAAAGGTGATTTTAAACAAGCATATAATTATCATAAACTTTTCTCCGATATTAAAGACTCACTTCTTAATGAGCAATCGAGCAAACAAATTGCAGAAATGAATACCAAATATGACAGCGAAAAAAAAGATAAAGAATTAATAAAAAAAGATGTGGAAATTAATAAACAGAATGCGGAAACAGAAAAGCAAAACTTGCAGCGCAATGCATTTATAATTGGTTTTATTTTAGTATTTATTCTTGCATTTTTTATTTTCAGAAGTTATCGTCAGAAACAAACTGCAAATATCTTACTGGAAGAAAAAAATAACCTTATCGAAAATCAAAAACAATTAGTAGAAGAAAAAAATATCAAGATAACTGCCAGCATCACGTATGCACAACGTATACAAAAAGCTATTCTTCCTTCCCAGGAAATGGTTAAATCTATACTTCCTGACTCCTTCATTTTCTTTAAGCCCAAGAATATTGTCAGCGGTGATTTTTACTGGATGCACGCTATCGATGACAGTAATATATTATATGCAGCTGTTGATTGCACAGGACACGGAGTACCGGGAGCTTTGATGAGTATGATGGGTTATAACCTCCTTGAACAGGTGGTAAAAGAACATCAAATATATGAACCGGCAATGATATTAAATGAGTTGAGCAGAATGGTAATTGAATCACTCCGACAAACCGAAGGGGTGAATACTGTAAAAGACGGAATGGATATTTCCTTGTGCAAAATCAACTACCAAAATCTGGAACTGGAATATGCAGGAGCACATAATTCATTGTATTTGATAAGGAATGGATTATTGACCGTAACAAAAGCGGATCGAAGATCAATTGGGATAGCAGCTAAACCAGCCTCATTCTCAAACTATAAAATAAAGTTAGAAAAGGGAGATTGCTTATATGTATTTTCCGATGGTTATATTGATCAAAAAGGAGGAGCTAAAAAGGAGAGATTTTTCCCCCAGCCCTTTCAGAAATTGCTAACTGATATTCATCAAATGACCATGGATGCCCAACATGAGCAATTAGATAAAATAATGGATGACTGGAAAGGTGATATAGAACAAATTGATGATATGTTAGTTATTGGAGTTAAAATTTAATTTTTATTTGAAACAATGAAAAAATTTGTTTTATGCTTTTTGTCTTATTTATTGATTTCTGCAACTCACTTATTGACTGCCCGGCAATTAAAAATAGATTCCCTGAAATTATTTTTGAAGACGGCGAAAGAAGATACAACCCATGTAAAAACATTAAATCAGCTTTGCAGACATTACATGACAGAGGGCAATTATGAACAAGCAACCCAATCCGCAAATCAGGCACAGCAATTGGCAAGGAAATTAAACTACAAAAATGGGATAGCGGCTTCCTATAACAATCTTGGAAGTATTTGTTTGTACACAGGGGATTATGAAAAGGCTTTAATTAATCACCAAAACAGTTTAAATATTCGAATTGAAATGGGAGACAAAAGAGGAATAGCAGTCTCTTACAACAACATTGGGAATATTTATTTCTCTCAGGGTTATTATGAAAAGTCATTAGAAAGTCACTTAAAAAACTTAAAAATCAGTGAAACAATTAGTGATAAACAATTAATGGCCGCAGCTTATAATAATATGGGAGGCATATATAATATTCTTGGAAATTATGGAAAGGGGCTGGACAACTTCTCAAAATCGTTGAAAATTAGTGAGCGTATTGAAGATAAAAAAGGGATGTCAAATTCAAATGTTGGTATCGGAAATGCGCTGGAAAAACTGGGTAATTACGATGGCGCTTTGGAAAGTCATTTAAAAGGTTTGAAAATCAATATTGAGATGGGAGATAGACAAGGAATATCCATGTGCTATAATAATATAGGAAATATTTATGAAAAACTAAGTAAACATGATATGGCTCTGAAATATCAACTTAAAGCATTAGAAATTAATAAGGAAATTGGTGGCAAGCAGGGAATAGCTACCTCTTATAACAATGTTGGAAATATTCTTTCGAAGACAAACAAATTAGAACAAGCCTATGATTATTTAAGACAGTCACTAATTTTATCTAAAGAAATTGGTTCAAAAGACGGTGTAAAAGAGGCATACTTTTCCTTATCGGAATTTTATAATAGAAAAGGTGATTATAAACAGGCATATTACTATCACAAACTTTATTCTGATATTAAAGATACCCTGCTAAATGAGCAATCCGGCAAGCAAATTGCGGAGATGAATTCCAAATATGACTCTGAGAAAAAAGACAAAGAACTGATAAAAAAAGATGCTGAAATAAACAAACAACATGCCGAAACCGAAAAACAAAATCTGCAACGAAATGCCTTCATCATTGGCTTTACCCTGGTGCTCCTGCTTGTGTTCTTCATTTACAGAGGTTATCGACAAAAGCAAAACGCTAACATTTTACTGGAGGGGAAAAATATGCTTATCGAAAAACAGAAACTCTTGGTGGAAGAAAAAAATCTTAAAATTACAGACAGCATCAACTATGCAAAGCGCATACAGCAAGCTATTCTGCCATCGCAGGAATTAATCAAATCTTTGCTGCCCGAATCCTTTATTTTTTTCAGACCGAAAGATATTGTCAGCGGTGATTTTTATTGGTTCGCTGAAAAAAAAGATACTTTGATAATTGCCGTTGCAGATTGCACCGGTCATGGGGTACCTGGAGCATTCATGAGCATGATTGGAAATACTTTACTAAATGAAATTGTAAATGTGAAAAATATTTATCAACCTGCTAAAATCTTAAACGAACTTAATAATGGAATTGTAAATATTCTACACCAAAGCAATTCCGATTCCTCTACACAGGATGACGGTATGGATATTACCATACTTGCCATTGATTTGGCAACCAGAGAGATGGAATTTGCCGGTGCTAACCATTTTTTATTCCTGATAAATCAAAACCAATTAAAAACAATAAAAGGAGATATTTTTTCAATTGGTGGTATGTTCGGAAGATCTGGTATTAATTTTACAAGTCAAAAAATAGTAATTGAAAAAGACACTAACATCTATTTATTTACCGATGGTTTTATTGATCAGTTTGGAGGAGAAAAAAACACTAAATTTTTATCAAAAAGATTTGAAAAATTACTTGAAAATAATCAGCAGTATAGTATGGAGCAGCAAAACGAAAATCTAATTGTAGCCTTTGATGACTGGAAAGGAAATAATAAACAGTTGGATGATATTACAGTTATTGGAATCAGACTATAGCAAATATTGCACCCCCACTTTTTTTGCAATAGGATGACAAACAGAATCATAACGAACAAAACAAAATCCAGACAGATACAAATCTGACGCCTTTAAAGGTATTTGCGATTTGAATTTATCTCAAATTTCTGCAATGAATTTTCACATAAAACCAATTAAATATTGGTCATTACAATTAAATTTTCTTACTTTTGTATAAATATTTATTCAAATGAATTTTCAAACTGAAAAATCTGATCATTACTCAGTCATTAAACTGAAAGTTGAAAAACTGGACAGTACTATTGCTCCATCACTAAAATCAGAGTTAGTTGTGTTGAGCAATGATGGCGTAAAAAACATTATTATTGACTTATCCGAATCACGTTATTGTGACTCATCAGGATTAAGTGCTATTTTAGTAGCCAACCGCCTGTGCAAAAATAGTCAGGGAATGTTTGTATTAACAGGATTACAGGAATCTGTAAAAAAACTAGTTGCAATTTCTCAATTAGACTCCATCTTAACCATAACTCCTACATTGTCTGAAGCAACTGAAATATTTACTGTTAAAAGTCCCGCATAATCTTCCAGACAAGTGTTTGAAACAATAAAAAAATTCAAATATTTTGAGATTTCAAATATTAACTTTACTTTTATCAAATATAATTTTTACTATTTAACCTTTAACCTAATATAAACTATGATTAAAAAATTACTTTCAGCCGTTTTATTAATTTCAGCAGCAGGAGTCATAAACTCTTCTGCACAATGTTATACAGCAAACACAACATGCATTCCAGCCGGAACAGATTATGGTATCTGCCCTGATAGTGCAACCGGAATAGCTATTGGAACTGTAGGCGTAACCTATTTTCAAAAACTAAGTGTTTTAACACCTGCTACAGCTGCCCATTGGGGGAATGCTTCATCAGCAATAGATTCACTTGTTATTACCGGAGTGGATAGTTTAGCTCCTGGTTTAACCTGGGCTGGCATACCTTCTAACTCCTTTGCTGGTGGCACAAGTAATTGTCTTGAAATTTCCGGTACGCCCACCCAAACATGGAATCACACAATCACAGTACATATTTTGGCTTATGTTTTTGCTTATGGCGCTGTTCACATACCAAACCCTAATGGTGACACCCCAAACCAGCAATACCGCAGTATTGTAAATGCTCCGGCAGGAGTTGAATCACTTGATTTAACTAAGTTTGATGTGGAGCAAAATGCACCTAACCCATTCAGCGAAAAATCAGAAATTCGTTTTTCATCAGTAAATAGTAATGATGTTGAATTTAAGGTTTTTAACTTACTTGGTTCAGTTGTATTTAACAACAATTTTAAATCTGTAAAAGGTGTTAATACTATCACTATGGAAGCAAATTCATTCTCTCCTGGTGTTTATATGTATTCCATTAAAAATGGTGATTCAACAATCACAAAAAGAATGGTTGTTTCCAATAAATAATGCAGAATTTTGAATTAACAATTTTAGGTTGCAGCAGTGCAACACCAACTTCAACACGTAATCCAACCGCTCAGCTGTTAAACATAGCTGAGCGTTTTTTTTTAATTGATTGCGGAGAAGCAACTCAAATCCAATTGCGCAGGTATAAGCTCAAATTTCAGCGTATAAATCATATTTTTATCAGCCATTTGCATGGCGACCATTATCTTGGATTAATGGGCTTACTATCGAGTATGCACCTGCTGGGCAGAACAGTAGATATGCATATTTATTGTCCGCCGGAAATGGAAGATATCATTCAGGTACATTTCAAACACTCTCAAACCTCTTTGAAATTTAAAATTATTTATCATCCGCATAAATACCTTTCAAATGATTTGATTTTTGAAGATAAAAAAGTGGAAGTCCGTACCATTTTATTGAACCACCGGATACCATGCTGTGGTTTTATATTTACCGAAAAAGCGCTATTGGCAAATATTTCAAAGGAAATTATTCAAAGGTATAAGATACCAGTTGATCAAATTTTAGCAATCAAGAGCGGTGCCGATTTTATCACTCCGGATGGAGAATTGATACCCAATAAAAAACTTGTAACCGAAACGGCAAAACCCCGCAGCTATGCGTATTGCTCCGACACTATTTATGATGAACGGATTATTGAATTTATAAAAGGTGTGAATTTGTTGTACCACGAAGCTACTTTTTTGAATAATATGTTACCCCGTGCACAAGAAACCTATCATACCACAGCTATACAAGCCGCTACCCTGGCGAAAAAAGCACATGTACATCAATTAATGCTTGGACATTATTCGGCACGTTACAAAGACCTACAACCCTTGCTTGATGAAGCTCAAACAGTTTTTAAGAACACAATATTATCGACTGAAGGAGAAAGTGTTGTTGTTGGGCGATAATGGATACTAATAACCAATCAAGGATAGAAACTAATGCTGTGTGCGTGGGTCATGCTGAGCCTGTCGAAGTATGTGGGCAAGCCATCGCACACCCTTCGACAGGCTCAGGGTGACAACGCACGATTTGAGAAAACTCATCACTTGATTCTCATTAATAACGAATCGTAACGAATTTACGAAACATTGTTTGCGAATTTCCAAAGATTATTTTTTATTCCTAACAGCAATTAATTTTGCCAAAATGCTTATCGCGATCTCCTGTGGAGTGATGGCTTTTATTTCCAAACCGATAGGCATATCAATTTTATTCAACTCCTCTTCATTAAGAATATTGGAGGCAATCATGTTTTTTTTAGCGATGGCTACTTTGCGTGAACTACCTATCATTCCTATATAAGCATGCGCCTTTTGGGAGGTTAAAGCCAGAATTTCACGGTCGAAAGCATGGTCATAGGTTAAAATTACAATAAATGTATTTTCATCAAAACTCAAATTTTCTATCGCGGTAGTATGATGCTCCTTGATTAAAGTACATTCCTGAAAATCATTCCCCACAAAAGCATCATACCGATCATCAATCAGGGTAACATTAAAATCGAGATCATGGGCGAATTTTGCAAGTGCTTTGCCGCAATGACCTGCACCAAAAATATATAATTTTTTTCTGCTCATAATTGGTTCTATAAAAAGATCAACGGTTCCTCCACAGCACATCGCAAGTTCTGTCACAAGATTATGTGTTACAATTATTGCCAAGTTATTTTTCAAAACTTCCAGGGCCTGTTCAATTACTTTTTTCTCAAGTGCCCCACCACCAATGGATCCAGCTATAGCTCCATTTGGATAAACTAACATTTTCGCTCCCGTTTTACGGGGAGAAGAACCTTTTGTCGCAATTATAGTGCACAAGGCAGCAGTACCACCGTTATTTTCAATGTCAATTATTTTTTTGTAAAGACTACTCACAATAGACGATTTGGAGATTTAATGAATTAGTGATATAGAGATTTTTGATATGTTATTAATGTGACAAGGGCTTGGGTTTTCTCAAATCGTGTGTTGTCATCCTGAGCCTGTCGAAGGATGTGCGAAAGCTAGCCCACATACTTCGACAGGCTCAGCATGACATACCCAAGCAACATTTATTTCTACTGAGACAACAATCAAGCTTTAGGCGAATTTTTAAAACATATTCTGCTTTATTTTATCAGCAAATTTGCGTTAGGGATTGTAGCGTAAATCCTTTTCTTTTTCAGAAAAGATTGAAGCGGAAAGCCCGCCCCTTTCTTTTTCAAGAAAGGGGAACGCCCATATAAATAAAAGTAAAACAGATCCAAACACTATTAATAATACACCATTCTTCTTACTTCAGCAATATTCTTGGAAAAGCGTATCAACTGACGGGTATACCCATATTCATTATCATACCATACATACAATACGATGTTTTTCTTATCCGGTCCAACAATAGTTGCCTGGCTGTCGAATACCGATGCGCAAGGATTCCCGATAACATCTGTCGAAACAAATTCATTTGAATTAACATATTGAATCTGGTCAACAAGAGTGCCTTCCAACGAAGCAGTTTTTAAAACTTCATTTACATCTTCTTTTGTCACTTCTTTATTAACAGTCATGCTGATTATGGCTAAGGAAACATTTGGTGTTGGTACGCGCACTGAGTTTGCTGTGAACTTGCCCGACAGTTCAGGTAAAACTTTCTTAATAGCACTTTCTGCACCTGTTTCAGTAATTACCATATTTAATGCTGCGGAGCGACCTCTACGATATTTTTTATGGTAGTTATCCAATAAATTCTGGTCGTTTGTATAGGAGTGAATTGTTTCAATATGTCCACGGGCAATACCTAATTTAGTATTAATAACCTGTAAAACGGGCATAATTGCATTAGTGGTACAGGAGGCTGCGGAAAAAATATTTTCTTTTTTAACATCAACAGTTTCATGATTCACACCATACACAATGTTAGGTACATCACCTTTTGCAGGCGCTGTTAATAACACTTTTGAAATTCCTTTTGCTTTTAAATGTCTGCTTAACTCTTCTCTGTTTCTATAAACACCGGTATTATCAATCAACAAGGCATCCTTGATTCCATAGGCCGAATAATCAACATCTTCAGGGTTTTTAGCATCTATCATATAAACCTTATGACCATTGATGATTAGTGCTTTATTCGTAAAGTCCTCCACAATTGTTCCGGGGAAAGACCCATGAACTGAGTCAGTACGTAGCAAATCGGCACGTTTTGTAATTTCAGTATCGCTATTTCCGCGTGTTACTATCGCTTTCAAACGCAATTGCTCTCCTTTACCTGATTGAGTGATGAGCTCACGTGCAGCCAAACGCCCAATACGCCCAAAACCATATAATACCACATCTTTAGGAACAACAGTATGTTTTTTACCGATTAAATCTTTTAGTTTATTATTAATATAGTCGGAAGCTGTTTTATAATTGTTTTTTTCCTGATACCAATCGAAAGTCAATTTACCAATATCAATTCGTGAAGGACAGATGTCGGCATTACGTACTAAATTCGCTATCATTAACGTGTCTCTGATGTAGATAGTTTTTTTTACAATGTCTTTTGAATAATAAAGATGCAGTTTCATTATTTCACTGGC
>JAVHPR010000380.1:0-8761 GCA_036170695.1 Bacteroidia bacterium | reverse complement strand
AGGAATTACAAAACAATAAAAGACAGCATGTCTAAAGCAGATAAGCAATACAAATTATTTACTTCAATGAAAAAAGCTTTTTCAGTTCTGGCGCTTATTTATTTCCTCACTTTAATTATTGGAAATTCTTTTTCGCAAATAAATATTCAGAAAAAACAGGTTTTACCTCCTGTTCTAAACAAAGCTGATAGAATACTTCATAAGTCTATTCATCAGGAAGAGTCTGAAAAATATTCACACTATACACTAAGCACAGATGCACAATGGGATAGTTTGCGTAGATTTCAATCAGGAAAAACAAAAAGTTTAAATTTAAAAAGTAATCGCACTTGTAATTTGAATAAACGTGTGTATGGCTGGCATCCATACTGGTGCGATGGATTGCAAACCAATTATGATTGGGCAGGTTTAACTGATCTATGTTATTTTGGGTATGCTGTAAATTCATCAACAGGAGATGCAACTACTACTCATAGCTGGTCAACCACACAGGTAGTTACAGATGCACAAGCAAACGGTGTTAATGTAACTTTATGCGCCACATTATTCAGTAATCACACTGCATTTTTCGCAAGTTCAACAGCGCAGCAAACACTTATCACCAATTTAATAACTTTAATTCAATCGCGTAATGCACACGGAGTGAATATTGATTTTGAAGGAATGGGGGCTTCCAATGCCGCTGGATTTACTTCATTTATGATTAATCTCTGTAATCAAATGCATAGTGCTATTCCCGGCTCTGAAGTTAGTATTGCATTATATGCTGTTGATTGGAGCAATGTATTTAATATTGCTGCGCTGGATCCTTATGTTGATTTGTTTATCATTATGGGTTATGATTATTACTATAGTGGAAGTGCCACAGCAGGTCCAGAAGATCCACTTTACAATTTTCAAACTTCTTATAATTATACCCTAACAAAATCTATTTCATTTTATTTAAATAAAGGGGCAACAAACTCAAAATTATTATTGGGTTTACCTTATTATGGACGAGAATGGTCTACCTCTACAGGAACGGTGCCTGGTTCAACAACGGGCAGTACTAACTCTGTTTTCTATTCTGATTTCAGGATTAATGCAAATAATTATTATGGCAGCAGGCAATGGGATATAAATAGTTTTTCTCCCTGGTATCCTTCACAGCGTAGCGGACAATGGTGGCAATGTTTTATTGACGATGCATATAGTATGGGGAAACGTTTTGATATTGTTAATCAGCAAGGCATTGGTGGTATTGGTATCTGGGCATTAGGATACGATGATGGCTACAGTGATTTCTGGAATTTAATTCAGGAAAAATTTACTGATTGTGGCACTGTTCCCTGTACCGATACTATTTACGACATGGGAGGACCCAATCGTAGTTATAATAACAACGAAGAATATACCTACACAATAGCACCAACGTATGCAACAAGTGTTTCACTTAATTTTATTTCTTTTGCTACCGAATTAAATTTTGACACACTTTGGATCTATAATGGTCCCAATATTTCATCACCATTGGTTGGCGCATATACAGGAACCAACAGCCCCGGAACTATAAACTCTTCAGGCGGATCATTAACAATCAGGTTTAAATCAGATGGAAGTACCGTGGCGAGCGGCTGGGAAGCCATCTGGAATTGCAGCATCGACAATATAGTTCCTACAACACAAATTTCAACACCCACAAATTGGGCAACACAAAATTTCACAACAACCTTTACAGATGCTGATAATTCAGGTGGTTCAGGTATTGAAAAAAGTTTTTATCAGGTATTGGAATACACTGGTAATGAATGGAGAGCAAATAATGGTAACGGTTTTTTCAGTGATAATTTTGATAATGCGATACATCCTGACTGGACAGTGGGGAGTGGAGTGTGGGCGATTAACGGAGGGTATTTAGAACAAAGTGATCAATCAAATACGAATACAAATATTTATGCACCTCTTAAACAAAATTTATCTAATAGGTATCTTTACAACTGGCAGGGTAAAATTAATGGAACAGGCATAAACAGGCGTGCAGGCTTTCATTTCTTTTGCGATAGTGCAGCACAGACTAATCGGAAAAATTCTTATTTTGTTTGGTTCAGAGCCGATCAAAGTCAAATGCAAATTTATAAGGTAGTCAATAATAGTTTTGGAAGTGCTGTATTTAGTACCCCACTTACGATCACCGCAAATATCTCATACGATTACAAAGTTTTGTATGATCGCATTTCCGGAAAAATGGAAGTTTATGTAAATAACGCATTGATAGGAAGTTGGACGGATCCAACGCCTTATTCAAATGGAAATTATATTTCTTTCCGCAGCGGTGATTGTAGTTATATGGTGAATGATTTAAAAGTATATCGTTCGCGGTTCCCATCTGTAACAATAAGCGCTGGTGCTGCATCAACTAATGACGTGCGTTATCAAAATCCAAATCCAGCCACTCCATCATGCAGAGTGAAATCTATTACAAAAGATTTTGCAGGAAATTTATCGGCAGTTGCTTCAAAGAATGTAAACATCGATTGGACTATCCCTTCAAGCTTTTTAGTAAATGATGGTAATACACTTGACATTGACACAACATATTCTGCAACCCAACTTTCTGCAAACTGGACTACTTGTTTAGATGTTAACTCTGGAATAGTGAACTACAGGTATGCTATTGGAACTACGCCCGGAGATTCAAACATCGTGAATTGGACTAATAATAACCTAAATACAGTTGTAACGAAAACCGGATTATCACTAGTGTCCAATCAAAATTATTACTTTAGTGTGCAAGCTAAAGATAGTGCTGGGTTATTATCGACCGTGTTTTCAAGCGATGGACAAATGGTTTTTACAACTTCAATTGATGATCAAACAACAAACAGTGCTATGTATGTTTATCCGAATCCCTTTACTGATAATGCAATTATAAAGTATCAACTTACAGGGAACTCAAAAACAGAAATTATTTTGAGTGACGTTTTGGGTAAAGAAATTATTTTATTCAAAGATTATTTACCATCCGGAATTTATGAACTGAATGTAAATGCAAATGATTTACAGCTTGCCGGAGGAATGTATTTTGTGAAGTTAAAAACAAATAAGGTTCAAAAGATAATTCCTCTTTGCAGAATATTAAAATAATTTATAACATGCAATAAATTTACCAATTTAAATTATCGAATTCCTATTGACCTTTTATCTGCTCAAAAAAAGATTGTAGTAAGCCTGGTTTTAAAATAATAGTAAAAACAACACCAAAGATTGCACCCCAAAAATGCGCATCATGTCCGATGTTTGTTTGTCCCCGTTTTCCTAAATAATACTCTATTCCTAAAAAAATTACTCCGAAAAGATAAGCGGGAATTGGGATAGGTAATATTAGCAACATTAATTTCTGAGTAGGAGCAAGAATAATAAAAGCGAAAATTACGGCAGAAACAGCCCCGGATGCACCAAGTGCATTGTAATACATATCGTTCTTGTGTTTTTCGTAAGAGTATAAGGATGACATTACCAAGCCACCAACATAAAGCAAGATATAAAATAAAATTCCATTACCACCAAAAACCTGACTATCACGATACATCGCTTCCACACTTCCACCAAAAATATATAATGAAAACATATTAAATGCCAAATGCATCCAATCACCATGAATCAGACCATTGGAAAAAAATCGATACCATTCTTTTTGGTGATGGATCATATATGCATTAAACATCAATTTGTTTTTCAATGAATTATTATCCATTGAAATAATTGATACTAAGACCGTAATAACTATAATGACGAGTGTAATCATAATGTAAAGGTAATAGAATTAGTTCATTACTTAAATCGCGAAATTCTTGTTTTTAATGATTTATTTTCGTTTATTTACTTTAAATTTTAATGTTGTGTTAACAATAAGGTTAAAATATTATCTTTTTTGTTCACTATTGCTTGGCATTTTGTGTTTGAAAGCACAGGAACCTAATGAAAATAACCAAGCTGTTATTACTATTATCGGCAGTGATCCTCTCGAAGCAAATAATACTCACGATTTCATTAATACAGATCCGTATCTGCAAACAAAAGAACCTCCAAGTCAAGACCAAAAGCTTCTGCAAAATCAAAATATTGAGCCTACTTTAGAGAACGGTTTTCACATGCGTTTTGAGGTTTCCTATTCTCTTCCTTCGGAACAAAGGGGAGGTGCATCCTCCTATTCATCTAATGATGATGGCAGTGTTGTTAAAAAACGGGGCATGAGAATAACGGAGCATAGCATTAATGCAAAAAAGCGACTTAAAAGATGGTTTCCAACTCGCAAAAAGAAATACCGCCCAACTCTTTGCGGCCGTTTTTAAAAGTGTATTGATCAAAAATTAAAAAGAATTTTTAGGAGAGTAAAAAAGAAATAAAAAAAACAGCCCCAATATTCGAGCTGTTTTTTTTATAAAATCAATTTCTATTGAATGGTAATTTTTTTATGAAGCTCTTCAATATAAACTTTAAATCGTTTATCGGTATCTATCAAATTATTGACTGTACGGCAAGCATGGAGTACTGTTGCATGATCCTTACCTCCGGAATGTAAACCAATAGTTGCAAGCGATGATTTTGTCATACTTTTTGCAAAATACATAGATATCTGACGCGCCTGAACTACTTCACGTTTGCGCGTTTTTGATTTCAACAATTCAAGAGGCATATCAAAATAATCGCAAACCACTTTTTGTATATAATCAATTGAAACTTCACGAGCAGTATTTTTCACGAACTTGTCAATCATTTGTTTGGCAAGATCAAGTGTAATTACTTTTCTGTTCATTGATGATTGTGCAAGCAAAGAAATAAGCGCACCTTCTAATTCACGAACATTGGTGGTAATACTGTAGGCTAAATATTCAAGCACTTCTTTTGGCATATCAATACCATCAGAATACACTTTCTTTTCAAGAATAGCCACACGGGTTTCTAAATCCGGTGTTTGCAAATCGGCAGATAAACCCCATTTAAAACGGGAAAGCAAACGTGCTTCAAATCCTTGCAACTCAACAGGCGCTTTATCAGCTGTTAAAACTAATTGTTTGCCTGTTTGATGCAAATGATTGAAAATATGGAAGAACACATCCTGAGTTTTTTCTTTTCCTGCAAAATATTGAACATCATCAATTAACAATACATCAATCATTTGATAAAAATGAATGAAATCATTTTGATTATTGTTACGGACTGAATCAATATATTGTTGAGTAAATTTTTCAGAAGAAACGTAAAGAACTGTTTTGTTTGGAAATTCACTCTTAATCTGAATGCCAATAGCATGTGCTAAATGTGTTTTACCTAAACCAACACCTCCATATATTAAAAGAGGATTGAAAGCTGTACCACCCGGTTTATTTGCAACTGCGAAGCCTGCAGATCTTGCTAAACGATTACAATCACCTTCAATTAAATTTTCGAAAGTATAGTTTACGTTTAATTGTGACTCAACATTTACTTTTTTTAATCCTGGAATAATAAACGGGTTACGAATTGTGTTCTGATTTAAATCAATCGGCATAGCTACTGACGGATTTTTCAATTCCTTTTTATTACTTGTCGGAACTCGTACTGTATATGGTTTTGATGCATTATTATAATTATTCTCCATTATAATACTGTACTCCAAACGTCCACTATTACCCAATTCTTTCTTAATTGTTTTTTTTAATAAGGTAATGTAATGTTCTTCCAACCATTCATAAAAAAATTGACTAGGAACCTGAATCGTTAAAACACTTGAATTTAATTTTATTGGCTTAATCGGTTCGAACCAGGTTTTAAAACTTTGTGAACTTACATTGTCTTTAATTATGCCTAAACAACTCTCCCAAACTTTTATGTATACTTTCTCTTTCTCCATTCGTTGTACTTTTAATGTGGTAATTTATATGTTGAAGATTGTACTTCCTTTGTACATCTAGTATTATCGGGTATTACGCTGTAAATATAAATAAATTATTTAAGCAGCAACATTTATTAACTAAAAAAAGTTTAAAAAAATATCAAATTACTATTGACTTTTTGGAAATTTTTATACTGTACCCTTCCGAAGTCTTTTTTTTCGATTTTTTTTCAAAAATATAATCTATTCTTCCTAATCGAATTCCTGCCCATCCAACCTGCGCCACTAGAACTTCTTTCCCATCACTATTCTTGTAAGGTATAGGTTTTTCAAGGAATGTATGAGAATGTCCACCAATAATAATATCTATATTCTTTGATTGTTTTGCTAAATCAACATCATTTATTTTTTTTCCATTAGAAGAAAATCCAATGTGAGATAAACAAATAATTAAATCACATTTTTCAATATTTTTCAGATGAAATGCAGATTCAGCAGCCTTTTGGACAGGGTTAAGATATACAGTATTGCCATAATTTTTCTTATCAACCAAACCATCTAACTCAACTCCTAAACCGAAAACACCAATTTTAATTTCGTCCTTAATGAAAACTTTATATGGTAATGTTTTACCTTCCATTGGCGTATCAGAAAAATCATAATTGCAACTGAGGAAAGGGAAATTTGCATAAGGTAACTGCTTTGTTAACCCTTCCAAACCATTATCTAAATCATGATTTCCAATAGTTGAGGCATCATATTGCATCATGCTCATCAATTTTAATTCCAACTCACCACCGTACATATTAAAGTATGGGGTGCCTTGAAAAAGATCTCCTGCATCTAAAAGAAGTACATTTTTTTCTTCGCTCTTAATTTTTTTTATTAATGCGGATCTTCTCACAATACCACCTAATCCAGGAAATTTAGGATCATTATCCGGAAACGGATCGATATGGCTATGAACATCATTGGTATGCAAAATGGTAATTTTTACCATTTCAGATTTTGCTAATGCTTCATTCGGAATAGCACTAAAAGCAAGTATTCCGGCGCTACCGAAAATTGTTTTCTTTAAAAAATTTCTGCGGTTATTCATATTTAATCCGTCCATCAATTGAAATGTTTAAAGTCGCTCCTTTTCTTTTTTCATCTACCATGTAATCAATTATTGCATCCCTTAACTTATAATTAACGGTATCAATTTTAATAGGATTTTTAAAAAAATTATACTTATCACCACCTGTTGCTAAATAATCAGAAGTGCAAACTTTATAAGTTTTTGTAGAGTCTAAATCCTGTCCATGGATTTTTACTTCTACAATCTTCTTTCCTTTTGCTTTAACGGTAGCTCCAGCAAAAGGTGCACCATTACTTTCTACAATATATTCAAATAATTGTTTTGTTTTTTTTCCACTTAATGTGAGGACAACAATACTGTTTTCAAAAGGCATCAACTCAAAGGCATTACCTCTGGTAATATTCCCTTTAGGCAATTGCCCCCGCAAACCACCATTATTTAACAAACAAATATCGGCAGGGTGATTATTTGATGGTTTATATTTATCGTTGGTTTTTTTTAGTACCGCATCTGAAACAAAATCGCCCAAATTGCTTTCCGGTACCCCTTTCAATAATGCAGTATTAGAATAGACTAACACCTCATTCATAATTTTCTCCATTTCCACTTTATATGGATTTATCATTTTTATTACTGAAGAATCTGAGGAAGAAACTGTTTGAGTGCTTAATTCAAACATTGAATTTTCTATCTTTCTAAGTTTTGGAGCAGTAGAACAACTTAAAGAAATACTAAAAATAAAAGCAATATAAAAATATCGTAAAAAGGTAGGATTCATCTAATTTAACAGAGATTTGTATTTTTAAAATAGAACACAATAATAAGAATTAAAACTTTACTAATAATAATAAAAAAAATAAATATTTATTTTTTCATTTTTGTTTTTTGGATAATTATAAGTTGTATTTTGAAACAATTATTTTTTGAAATACTTCGCAAAATATTAATGATAAATTTATGTATATATCTGAAACGACAGTGAGAGTGCGTTATGCCGAAACAGACCGAATGGGCTATGTTTATTATGGTAATTATGCACAATATTTTGAAATAGGACGAGTAGAAGCATTGCGTCAATTAGAAACCAGTTATAAAGAAATGGAAGAGCGTGGTGTGATGTTACCCGTTTATGAATGTCATTTCAGATATATTAAACCATCATTTTATGATGATTTGCTGGTAATAAAAACAACAGTGAATGAATTACCCACCGTTAAAATTAAATTTGATTATGAAATATTTAGTCAAAAAGGTGAATTATTAACTACCGGAAATACTTCTCTTGTATTTATAAAAATAGCGACTAACAAGCCTTGTAGAGCTCCTGAATATTTTATAAAAAAAATAGAAAAATATTTTTAATAAATAATTATTTCAAATTTATTAGTGTTTTTCTTAAAATCGTATATTTGCGATATAGAATAATGAAAAATGGCTTATAATAAAAAACGGGAATTTAAAACCGATGAAATAATTACAAGTGAAATCGCGAAAGCCTTATCTCATCCGGCTCGTATAGCTATCCTGAAATTTTTATCCCAACAAAAATCATGTTTTTGCAATGATATTGTTGAACATTTGCCATTATCCCAATCAACGGTTTCACAACATTTAAAAGAATTAAAAAATGCAGGATTAATAAAAGGTGAAATTGATGGACCACGAGTGTGTTATTGTATTGACAAAGAAAGTTGGAAAAAAGCAAAACTAATTTTTGGCGAATTGTTTAATCTGAAATTCGAAACTTTGAGAAGTAAATGTTGTTAATTTTTAATAAATATAATTGCTTATCTGCTTTAGACATGTAAAAAAATAGTATCTTAGCT